>NZ_JXIS01000107.1:0-18043 GCF_000836715.1 Bacillus sp. L_1B0_5
TTATTTTAGTTTTGCAACACCCTCAATAAATAAAAAAGTGCAAAATCCATCGACAGATTTCGCACCAAAACAGATAAAAGATATAATCACTAGAAACATAGGAGAGTGTTTCACCACCATCATAAACCATATCCTCACATTTTTGAGTTATATTTTAAAAATATGTAAATATTTATCATTGTATTTTGAACTTTCTTTTCATTTAAGTTATACTAAACTACAAAGAAACAACTCTCCTTTAGGCCGTCAATAATTATGCTAACAAAACACACACAAAAAACCAATTCCCGTGTAATGGAATTGGTTTTTTTGTGTGCAATTCAGCCAATACAGCAACTTGAACCCACATTTTCAAATGAAGTCTTATTAATCTTACCATAATTTTAAAATTCATAAACAAAAAAAACAAATCACTAGTAAGTTACAAGAATCCGCTGCTTTTTCATCAAGAAATCTGGAGTATAACAACAATTAAGTTCATACTAGCATGAACAACAAACGATACTAGTAACCTATTAGTACGCACATATACTAAAGCCAGTATAACTCCAATTAAAAAATATCCAAATATAAATGGAAAATCAAAATGCATGATAGAAAAGAACAATGAGCTTATTAGTATGCTCCAAATTTTCTTAAACTTAGACATTAAAATGTTTATGGTCGCAAAACGAAAAACAAACTCTTCTACTAAAGGTGCAAGAAGAACAATTGAAATAAGTGCCACAGGAGATATTGCTGCTGCAGCGACTATACTAGACGTATTTGCTGATTGCGTAGTTAGCTGGAATACACTCTTATCTAACACACTACCAACCATCTGAGCAAGAAATACTAATATGATCCCTACTAAAATCCATATGAATGAATTTCCAGATAATTTAATCGATAACTTTGGATCTTTTATTAATTCTTTACTATATATAAGAGTAATGATTATCAGCATAAGTGAAAACCCAATTAATTCCCAATGCACAAGAAGTTTTTGGATTGCTTGCTGTTGGTTTCCCTGAATATCATACCAACCTGTCTTCGCTAGCAATAGTACACCTATTATCCCTACAAATTGTGTCATAACAAAATAAATCAAAATGACGAAACCCGATTTATATCTAATACCACTACCCATATTCTTAAATCCACCCTCCATTTTCATTATGTTTTCGATACTGCTGATTGCAGTATCAACAAGTACAAAAATACTTTTATAAGTGTGTTTTTATTTTTCGTAACCTTTTTCAAAAAAATTTCATAGGCTATACTGGTCGGGATGATAATACACACCTAACACCTACTTTATTCGGTCAACTCTACACACTTCGAGAAAGAGCGTTGTTCAATAGCGCTCTTTTTTACTTATAAGAAAATATCCATCCATAAGGTAAGAGTATTTCTTTCATTATGATTTTTACATACGCTATGCTAACAGTATTTCTAACATATATTTCTCAATACCTAGCACCTAGAAATTAATCGACTTCATTGATACTATATTAGTAAGTACTTATAGAATTGATACTTTGCTTTCCCCTGGCGTTTCTGCTAATTCTGTATACTTAAATTCCTCGTCAATATCTAACCACAATATCAAAAACCAAAATTACATTTTATTCTTCTTCCGGCCAAGTAATTAACCACACTTTTTTAAAGAATGAAACTTCAGAACCTATCGCAACGTTTGCATATTGCCCTATAGATTTTGAAAGATTTGAAACTAAAAAAATGCCAGTCCTTATACAGTAATTTTTCATTCTCATTTACGAATAACCTTTTTTACATTACACATACTATCTACGAGTCAGCTACACTCTTTCAAAACGGAGTTTTACCCCTCCGGACTGTTTAGGCACATGTCAGGTAAATTGGTCAATTACCTGACATTTTTACGTATAAGCATTTTTTTACAAAACAACTATTTTGTTTAGCTTTCTAACAAACTAATTCGTTGTAAAAACTTAACTGCAAAGTAACCTCTAAATTCTTCTAGAAAAACCACTATTTCTTTAATGTTATATATTAATTTAACAATTATTATTCCATAGATATGTATCAAACCTCATGCAACCTTCAAATGTTTTAATCCCATTTCAAGCGCACCAGTTCCACCAAATCCCGGATTAAATAATAGTGGGACATCATACTTCTTTGCGTACTCTTTTGCTACATCAATAGATACCTGACCACATGCACCTTTTTGAATGACAATAACATCGCATTTTTTATAACACTTCGAAAGGTTTTCTTTAATCCTCCGTGATTTTTCCCATCATGGAAAATAACCTGACAGTCTCTTTTTTTGGCCAACTTCTCTAACGTTCTTCCATTTGATCCATCTAAAACTAGAATTGTACTCATTCCCATTCACTCTCCTTATCTTTCTTCTTTATGTATGTACTTGGTGATGTTAATAACACAAGTGTACAAGCTACAATATTCATTAACACGAAACAAATTACTAATAATATAACGAAAATCGGTGACAACAAGATGAAAATAAAGCCACTTACTACCAAACAGATGAAAATAAATCCATTGCTCATATCTTCGTAACCATCTAGTCCTCGGACAGTATTTAAACTATGCATCCATACTGTGATACTATCCCAATTTTCTATTTACAGATAGCCACCACCCAACAGAAAAGCCTAGCCAAGCAACGTTCCTAATAATCCAGAATTTCGTCCTATATAATACCCCGAAACAAAATTCACAGCTGTTCCAATTAACATTCTCATTTGTATTCCTCCATATCCATCTCATTTTAGCGTTATATACAAATTTCATTTAACCACTGGTTTATCATATCCGAAAATTATGAATATCCAATAAAATTTTAGGTACTCTTTATTTTTTTATAAAAGGGTTGTGTTTTTTCTTCCACAACCCTCATTTCCTTCTTAATCCACAGGTACTTCTTCTTGTCCATGTGGAATTTGTGCAATTGGTGTTACAATTTGTGCATATTTGTTTACCTGCACTTTAAATTGTCGTGGTTCTAAGAAGTTTACCTGTTGAATTAAAACTTCAATATGAAACGTATCTACTTTTTTCCCACGATCAATTTTGGTAATACGTGCATTGTAAAACTGATCCCCATTTAGGAAGTATCGTTGTACAGCTTCTGTAGCCAGCATACGCTCATTGCTTGTCATTTTCATTGGTTCAATACCAAATCCAGCCTTTGTAAACAAATATGGGACATCATAACTACTATTAGAAATTTTTCGTAGTAAATCCTCTACAGCTTTTGTCTTTGCGATATATTCTTCCTCTTTTGTATCAAATCCCTTTGGCTTATCACCAAGCATCTCGATTTCATCTTGATTTACCTGCTCTTCCTCTTGTAATTGAGATTTCATCATGTAACGATGAATAGTATTATAGGTAGCAACACCTACTACTAACACTATAATTCCCAATATAACTAAGTACTTACGAGGCAGATTCGCTAACACATTCATGACTTTCTTCATTTCTTCACATCCCAAATCAGTCTATAACATTACGGATTTGCGTCATATGTTGTCCTCTTGCCGTATAGTTTAGACCTGTAATTTGTACACCCTTATTATCACCAATATGAATCATTTTCTGATTTCCTAAATAAATAGATACATGGTTCGGATTTTCATAGAAAATTAAGTCCCCTGGCTGTGCACGACCGATATCGGGTACCTGTTTTCCCTGTCCAATTTGAGCACCTGTCCAATCTCCTAGTTGGACACCTATACTGGTTTTAAACACGTATTGTGTAAATCCCGAACAATCGGCACTACCTGCAGCTGGATTTCTAGCACCGGATACATAGCTCACTTTCCCTTGTCCAAGCCATTTTTTCGCTTCTTCCAGTACCTTTTGTCGTTTAGCATTTGTCATTGTAGGAGAGCCACCGGATGATAACCCTGGATCATCATTTTTCTTAAAGAATTTCATTGGATCTGTTGGTTGGTCATTAATACGAATTTGGAAATCTAAATGGACAGCGTATCCATTCATATTAAGGAAACCTGTATCTCTATCAAAGTTAGAACCGCCCATTTCCCCAATAATTTGCCCTTTTGTTACCATAGTTCCTGGTGCAACTGATATTTTACTCAAATGTAAGTAACGAGATACAATCCCATTTCCATGGTCTACATAGACACCTAGACCACCACCATTTACATTTCCTGTTTGGGCTGTTACAATACCTACTTCCATTGACCATACGGGGTCTCCAGCTTTTCCGGCGGTCATGGCCCCAATATCAACAGCATTATGTTGTTTTCCACCACGAAAAGCATCAAACGTATCTGTAATACGACCTGATTTTGTTGGCCATTTCCAACCTTTATCCGAAATCCATTCGCCAGATACATCTGCCACACATCCTAAATCTTTGTAATATTTCAAAACTTTAGAAACATATGTGAAATCCCCGTAGCACGCATTAACCTTTGTCCTGAAGTTATTCGGATCCTTACAACCATCTGGATTTAAATGATTTTTACTTCTTGAGAACTCAATAGCTGTTTCTTCTGAATAGCCACCCTTTGCTAAAGCGTAACTAATAAAACCTTCGCCAAATAGTGATAGGTAAGGTTTTGACATCATCTCCACCTTTTCCCCCACTTCACACCGTACGTGAGACTTTCACCTCATACGGCGCTCCATCTAATTCAATTGACCAACTTTTGTATTGAAGCAAAGATAGGATGTCGACGCGCTGATATTCTCAGCTTGTCAAACATCACTTTCTTATCTTCAATAATGTCGTACTTATTTAAGATTGATTTTGCCTTATCTGAATCATCGCTATGAATTGCTAAGTGTATGTCTTCTAGTACAATTACCAGATTCTCATAATTGTCCTGTCCCCCAAATTCCAACGGAATTTTATGATGACAGTGCCAACCTACTAATCCAACTTCTTGTTTCGTAATTGCACATTTTCCATACTGTGCAATAAACTTTGCAATTCTGTTATCGTTGTATTCTACTGTTCGATGCTTCATATAAAAACGCTGTACATGTCGGAGTGTCTCCCTATCTACGGCTTTTAGCGTATCATGTATTTTCTCTCTACCTTCTTTTGTATAATTTGAGATAGACTGAGTAAAATTTCTAGCCGGTTTGTGCTTCTGCGCATGGATAGGTAGTAATACGATGTCTTTGATTTTATACAATTTAGGATTGTATCGTTTATATCTTTTCCTTAATACAGTTGACATGTCACTCTTAGTGGCTTTTTTCCAATCTCGCCTCAGTCGATTATAGAGAGTTCTTATGAGATGGCAACTCATGTGATCTAGATCGTGATTAATATGTGTGGCGGCTGAATAATAATTTTGTATTCCCATTACAGTCGTGTTAAATCGCCATACTGATTCTGGTGTTTGTTCTCTGCTTATATCTTTAACAGCCTTTTTCAGCTTGCTATACGCATGTTTTCTGGATTTTACACACATTCTGCTATGAGCCACATGTTTGTTTCCTTTCTTATTTGCCTTAACTGTAAAGCCTAAAAAGTGACTCGCTTTTTTCCTCAAATTTATAATCTTTGATTTTTCAAGGCTAATATCCAGATGTAGGCGTGTTCTAAGAAAGTCTTTTGTTGCTTCAAACATTTTTAAAGCCGTTACATAATCACGACATAATATTTTTGCATCGTCTGCATATCGAATTAAGAAACATTCCTTTAATTTGCTTTTCTTTAGTGCTCGATATTTTTCACTATTTCCCTTATATGGATGTGAGGTCTTTATCGTTTCCCATTGGTTACTTACCCACCAATCTAATTCGTTGAGTACGATATTAGATAGAAGCGGACTTAGTATTCCTCCTTGCGGAGTACCTTTTTGAGGAACACCCTCATTTACAATTTCTGCTTTCAGTAGTCTTGAAATGATAGAAAGTAATTTCTTATCTCGTATACCTATCGTCCACAATTGCTTTAGAAGTTTTCCATGATGCACATTGTCAAAGAAACCTTTAATGTCTATATCCACACAGTAGTGAAATCCGTTTCCTTTTCTATTCACTAAAGATTTCATTCTCGCTAGTGCATGATGTGTACTTCGGTTAGGGCGAAAACCGTAACTATGGTTATGAAATTTCGCTTCACATATTGGTTCCAATATTTGCAATACACATTGCTGAAATAATCTGTCCCATATGGTTGGTATCCCTAAAGGTCTACGGTCTCCATTTGGTTTTGGTATAAATACGCGTCTTACAGATTGTGGTTCATACCAACCAAACATCGTTCTTACTTTTTCTATCACTTCATCCGTTGAAAGCATTTTAATATCATTAATTGCCATTCCATCTGTTCCAGCTGTCAGACTTCCCATATTTCTTTTTATATTTCGATATGCTAAACGTATGTTTTCATCCATCTTCATAAGCTCTATTAATTTATAAAAGTTGTTACCGTTTTGACTTTGCTGATACAAGTCATCTAGTGTAGACTGCATATCATAATATTCAGCGTGTCTAAGCTTTTCAGTTTTCTTTATAAGTCGGATCTCCTTTCAGAGTTTACCTTTTTTAGTCTCACAAGAACCTTATAATTCGACTGCGTAGCTTTTTGAAACGGTTGGTCAATCTTTCATCAGACTAATGGCTATCCCTCTGCAATGTTTCCATTGCTTCACCGGTACTATGCCATCACTCTCACCACCATAAATGAAGGTTATACGTTTGCTAATCTCACAAACACCTTCCCTTCAAACACTTCCTCGAAGATAAGTTCTCCATGTTGGTGGCTTTCCACGTTCCATTATTTCTATCTATGCATAACACTTTTAGGGTTCTCCTTTAAGCCTACTGACTTGATGCCGCCTATAACGACATATGGACTTTCATAACAACTATTTTTACTCATCCACATCAGCACCACGCTCGTGGCACACACATTTCTATGTGTCATCGTTCTAGACCCGTACATTCGAAGATTCGTCAGATTCTGCCTACCCGTTGGTTTTGTTGAATCCATTCTACCCATGAGTGCTTTTTAGACTCCCGGCCTATAGGCTACACCATCCACCGCTGGACAGTTTTCGTAGTATCGAGATACTTTAACGGTAGCTCTCAGCCGACTTCACCGAGCTTCACACAACTACAGGCTTATCTTTTGTATGCTGCATGTCGGAGTATCAGAGGAAGCCCTTCAAGGCGTTACCCTATCATTTGACTTCTCGAAATAATAGTTCTGCTGAATATTGAATCAGCGCCTAACCTTTTCAGTTAGGAACGTGTCGCACAGTTGTAAGACTGCAAAGCGAGTGCAATGTCACCATTGGCCTTTCCTAGTACATCTTTAAATTCCCGTACACCTGCTTCTATAGAAATATTGGGATCTTTAATACACCCTACACGAGCATTTCCCTTTACACCTATACAAGATGAGCTCATGTCTCCATAATGCCCCTCTGAAGCCTGCATCGGGTCATTTCCTGCTCCACCTGATTCCTGCATCATTTGGGCAGCCAAAATACCAACATATTGAGCAACACCATGTTTTTCTGCCATTTCTTTAATTTTAGGAAGGTACCCTGTAACTTTTGCATTAAGGTTAACAGGCTCTCCGCCAGGACTCACATTACCTACACACATGCCGCCAATAAATCCACCAGTAGTAGGAGCAAGATGTCCATACATTCCTTCTAACATCCCCGCTTCTAATATCTCACGAGCACGCTCTTTTTGACTTTTACTAAACTTTGCAAGTTCCATCGCTTTCTCTAGCCCATGAGAAGATGTTGTCACTTTTTTACTTCCACTCGCATTAATCTCATCTATTTTTTTCTTAAAATCTGTATCTCCTAATATCTTTTTTACATCTGGTCCGGAGTAACTTTCAGACTTGGTTTTTTGCATCTCCTTTTTCTTTTTTTCACAAGGACCATTCGGTCCTGCCTCGCATACCTCTTTTTCCGTATATTCTTCATATTGGATATCCAAGAAATATGATATAGCATCATGCGGATCTTTACCAGTTAAATCATTATCATATCGCGCCATGTCAAAGGCGACAACCTCTTTCCAATCCACATTCAGAGCCATTGAGACTTCCATATATTTTTTTACTTGTTCCTCTGTCTTACCTTCATCATCGGTAAAAGGTACAAAAGAGACTAAAATCACACACACAGCAATAATTACTCCCATAATCAAAGCGGCAGGTACTCCAACCGCTGCCACAACAGCACCCACAATTTTTAATATACCTGCTTTTAGCATTTTGGCAGCAGCTTTCGCTGCCGCCTTTCCTGCTTTCCCTGCTAATTTTGCCATCTTCCCACGCGCTTGCATCCCTTTTTTCTTAATAAAGTGGGAAGCTACATCTTTTAAAGGATTACTTTTTTTCTGTTCATTTGGATCGTTAGGATTTTGACTCATAGACTTATCACACCATATTTTCCATTTTGAGAATTTCTTCCTCTTCGCTGTGCCAAGCGAGGATTTGGGGCAAATGGAATCAGATTTTGGGGGTCATGTTCTGATAAATTCAGATGCGTCTCTGTACGAACAACTTCGTCCTGTGTATGTGTTACTAAGGTTTCTTCTCTTGGCTTAATACTACTGTCTTTCACTTCACAAGCTCTTTCAATCCTTTGGTTTGCTTGTAAGCGCGTATCTCCTTTTCCGAACGGCGAAATACGTGACACTGTACCGTCTGTTGTTGTCGCAACCATATAACTACGATCTCTTTCTACAACCATTTGTACATTTTTATAACCACCTTGGTCTAAATCAGACATATAGAAGTGACCATTGTCTACCTTGTGATTTACCGTAAGTGGTGGTTCATTAAATACCGGTTTCTGTTGTAACGGTCTTTGATTTTGGTTTCCTACTAATTGATTTGGATTTACATTGATCGAGCGATTGATATTGATTTTGCCACCACTTGAATCTTGTATATAAGCCGGAGATGCTTTCGCACCATTACGATACTGCGTTAATTGTCCATCTGAAATATTTAAGTCCTGATATACGACTTGTCCAGATCGTATACTGCTATCTCCACTACCATAACGAGATACAACTTGCGTCATACCACTAGCGTCTTTTGCTTCAATCCAAGATTTATTATTTGTCGTCACAAGACGTACTGCACCTTTTACAACCGATTGCGCGCCTGTATGATCTGTTGTTGTCGGTACCATCTGTTGAATTTCCTGAATCTCTTTTGCTTCTGTACGAACTGCACTGTTATACGGATTATGTTTACTTACCATACGTGCAGTTGCTTGATAAGCACCCGCACCACCAATCACACCTGCGGCGTAACTTAAGCCTTTTGTCACATTATAGTGACGCTCTGCTGCATTCCCACCTAATGATGTATTAACAGCAGCATTGGTCCCACTTATTACTCTTTGTACTGCATTCCCTCCGGATTGTTGAACAGCACTCGCGGCACTAAAGTATGCATTTGATACCGTATCAATGCGATCCGCAAGCATAAGGTGTTTCGCACCTTCCATTACACTCATGCCAAGTTTTGTACTCTGCTGTGTCATACGTCCCACTGCAGATGTTGGGATAGATATTTTACCAGCACTTTGTGCGATATTTGCTACACTTGTTGATGCATCTGCATAAGAGCGTTCAATTTCCCCAACGGAAAGATCTCCTGCACGTGCGATACTGGCTTGCGTTTGTGTCGCTGCATATACAGCTTTATTGATTGCGCCACCTGTTGCAACGCCATGTGAACGAACACCTTGAATCGCACTAGTAATTCCAGAACCTACTTGTTGACTCACCGTTCCAAGACTTGCATGGCTTTGTAATCCTTTCGTTAATTGCGAAGCAAAGGCATCTTTATTAATATACGATTGATTATGTAGACTCTTACCACTCGTATCTTTTGCCTGTACGGGCATCGCTCCTGCTTGTACTGCCGCTTGTTGTGCGACTGCTTTAAATTCATTTCCTTTTTCATTCAGGTGCGATTGCCAAGCTTGCTCTTTTTGTGGTTGAGACATAGTTGGAGACAACTTTTTCATAAAGCTTGCCTGTTGTTCAGCTGCATAGCCTTGTTTAAAGGATTCTGTAGAAGCTTGTACCAGGTTCCCAACATTACTTACTGGTTTTGCTTGCTGGCTTCCTGTTCCACTTGTCAAACCATGCGTTTTCACGCCGTTGACTGCCTTCTGAATGCCTGCCACACTAGATACACCCATAGCATTTAAGCCAGGATTTTTTTGTAACTGTTGTGATAAATGAGCAGCGAAAGCTTTTTTATTCGCATAGTTTGTACCGTCTTTTTGCTGTACAATACCAGCTGATTCCGCCGCTTGTTGTGCATAATTTTTGAAGCCTTGTACTTTTTGATCTAAATGCTTATTCCATGCTGCTTCTTTTTCTTGCTGCGGCATATCTGCAGGGAATTGTTTCATGAATCCTGCCTTATGGTCTGCACTATATGCTTTCTTAAATGCAGCAGTAGAAGCACCGACAAGAGCACCGACTTGTCCCATATTTTGATGGCCACTTTCTAATGTTTCTCCTTTTACATCCTCGACTGCTTTTCCAACTTTTCCTAATGCAAGTCGAGAAGCAAACGCATCTTTATTCACATAGGACTTATTAAACAGATTGTTTCCTTGTTTGTCCTTCGCATCAACTGGCATGGCTCCTGCTTTTGTTGCCGCTTGTTCTGCGTGGTTTCTAAATCCTTGTACTTTTGTGTTCAGATGGTCGTTCCAATGTTTCTCTTTCTCTTCTGCTGACATATTTTCTGGTAACTGACTCATAAACGTATCTTTATGGTCTGCCTCATACCCCTTTTGGAATGCATTCGTTGCAGCGTTTACTAAATCTCTAGCATTTCCATATGGTGTAGCGGCTTTCTTCATATTTTGTAAATCTTGTTTCCGCTGATTTGAGAAGCGAGACATTTGATCACTATTTGTTTTCGCCACTTTTTTAGCAATCTCCGCATCGGACGCACCAGGGAATGCTTGTTTTAAACGACTTGCAACTGCAGAATCCGGATTATCTGCTTTCCAATTTTCAAAGTCTTTTGTAGCTAAATCCTGTGCGATATCTTCATCGGTTAGTTCCGGATAAGATTCGCCATTTAGATTTGAATACGTGTCCGCACCCTTCTTTACACTGGAGCCAATATGTTTTCCTAAAGCTACAGCTCCTTCGCCGACTGCAGCAACACTTCTACCAGCCACCGCACCAGGAGCACTACCTAATGCACTTCCTACTTGCGATCCTACTACCATCGCTCCTGGTCCAAGACCAGCTCCCGCTGCCATACCTGCAAGTCCTGTCGCTGCTTTACCAATTGAACTTCCAATTTGACCTGCTTTTAACATACGAGCTGCACGAGATGTTGTACCAACATCTGTCCCTAAATTCGCTCCTAATGCATCTTTCGGGTTATCAGCATCTTCTTTGGTCTTTTCTTTATCCCCTTTATCATCAGGTTTTGCTTTTGAATTACGGTATTCATCACGAACACCTTTAACGAGTCCAGCCACACTTGCTAAAGCACCCATACCCATCATCGTACCTGCTCTATGAATACCACCTGATGCATTGGTACTAAGGCCAATAAAACTTTTTACAATCTCACCTATGGGGATAAACATAGTAAGTAAAATTAATTTGATTAACGGACTATTTGCTGCTCCAATTAAAGAAATAATGAGCCATAAGGTAATTGCATGAATTGCTTGTATGAACACCGCTCCTATAAATTCACGTATCCAATATAATGTCTGTTGTTTCTTTTGTGGAAATAGCCACATACCTACCATTAACGGACCAATTAACATTAAAACGTATAGTGACACCGCTCGCATTAAGTAGTAAAAATTTGCCCAAACGATGAGACCAGCTTCTATAAACAAACCAAATATAATAAACATGTAGTCATTTTCATGACCTTTCAAACCCAGCTCAGTAATGGTAAGTCCAGCCCCACCAAATCCAGGTTGTAGAAATTTAGTACCCTTATCTGGATCAAAATCCCCCCCACTTGCCACATTAACAGCGTCTCTAAACTCTATTATTATCCAAGAATTGATTTCAAATATGAGTGTATAGAAGTAATCGAGGTGCCAAAGAAAAATTGAAATGATCATCAAATCCTTCGCATACTCTATTAATGCTGTTCTATTATTTGGATTAATAGCTGTTGCCGAATATTTTGCCGCCGTAATAACTACACTGACAAGGACACAAAAAGCAACAAGCTTGAACATGACAGGCATGCCTGTGTCTAATACTTTGGTTAGAGAATTACCTGAAAATAAGAAATCTAAGTTTGTCCCCTTTCCTTCTGTTCCCTCTCCTCCAAACACTAAAACTGGCAGCGGATCCAAAGTTGCATACACCGGACTAAGAAAAGCCTTTACTATAGCAATAATTAAGCCTCCGACCCACTCTACTATTTTCTCAAGCATAAATTCACCTTCCTTTTTAAGAGGACGCTATTATCCTGCGTACCCTTGTACTTTCTTCATATTGTTTAAAAGCTCTTGTAGTACCGCTTCATTCGATTCAATGAACATCATTTCTTTGTCAGATGGATCAGTTTGAATCCAAACCGAACTATCTCCCACTCGGAAAATCCCTTCTCCTTTTCCAGGGTTGTTGAGAATAATATCAAGCTCCCCAGCAGTTAAGTTAAAGTTCTCCTGGATCTTTTTCTTATCAATCTTATTTTGTTCTAAGAAGAAATAAGAGAAAGTAGATTGCAAGATACCACGAGCTTTTACATTTTCTAAAATACGAACGAAGTCCTGACTCGCCCAACACATACCAGCATTTCTTTTACGTGAACGACGTGCTACTTTTTCCAAGAAGTTAACCGTTTGTTCATAGTCGATAAACTGCCACATCTCATCCACATATAATACTTTTCGCTTGATAGCATGTTCTGGACTTTTAATCCAATGCTCCCAGATATAGTTCAGGATAACGTGGAAGGCAATTGGTTTTAAGAATCCTTCTTCTAAATGACTAATATTAAAGTTAACAACGCGTGATTCATTTAATTGTGTTTCTACACCACGACCAAAATGACTTTGTCCATCAAATAATGGCTTGGAACCATCACGTAAGAACGGACGAATCGCGGCGATTAACTCTTCTGCCTTCACATCGTCCCCATGATTTTCTACTATGACATCGTAGATTTCTTTTAACTCTGGCTCTGGCTTTCTCACTTGAGACTGAATTAATTGTCCATCCACTTTCTTCACTTCATCTGTATATAAAGAGGAAGGATGTGAGGTAATACCATGTTTATTAAACACTTCACGAATCGCATCTTCTAGCATTGTACGTTGGAATACATTTAATCCTGGTTGATCAAAGTCTTGCCCCCGAATAATAATGTCAAAGAATCCTAGTATTTCATTGATTTTCTCTAAAATTGGTACAAATCTTACATACTTCACGCCATCACGTTCTACGAGTTCTTTCTTATCGTATTGTTCAAGTGCTTCTAGCTCTTCATCTTTATCCGTAATCTGAAGCTCTGTTACAGCGATTGCACAAGGGTTGATAATGATATTACTTTCAGGTGAAATGTTTAAATTAATACCACCTAAACGTTTTGTAATTTTTACGAATTCTCCTTCTGGATCGATAATCATTGCATGCGTATCTGCAAGTGACGTTTCACGAGCTAACTTCATTTTTAAAAGTAAACTTTTTCCGGAACCCGAGATCCCTGTTACACCAATGTTATAGTTTGGAGGACGATAATCTGTATTCCCGAATGAATTTAAAAATTCTACTTGCCCAGTAATTTTGTTCTTTCCTATTGGTATACCACCATTAAATCTCCCCGATCCTGATACAAATGGTGCAAACGTACATAACGCACGTCTATCGATATTTCGATAAGTATCTTGCAGCGTATTTGGTGCCCCTAGTGGCATAGTAGCTTTCAAGCCACTTTTCACACGGTTCCAAGTACTTGCAATCTTAAAGTGAGATGCTTGCATTTCATCTTCAATATACTCACATAAAACGTCCAATTCTTTCTTTGATTCTGCGTAAGCAACACCCATGGTACTCACCATATACGAGTCGTTTTCATTGAACTGGATTTCATCCATTAAATTGTTTGTATCTTGAATTTTTGCATCTAAGTCTTTTTCTTGGTCAATGTTTCCTCGCGTACGTTGGAAAGAAAGATTCGAACGTAACATTGTAAGCTGCATATCTAATGATCGCATTGCCTTAGCTTTTGGCTCTTTATGAATATCAATCATGACATCCACTTCCCCAGCCGAAGTTAACATGTTCAGCCAGTTGGTTTGCATCATACGCGGGTACCCATCACGTGGAATATAAAACGGACGGAAGAACGTATTACTTCCTAAAGATTGTTTAATGACCCCATAATCTTCTGCATCAATTTTCATTCCTTCTGGAGCAATAACATCAAACACTGTTGTTTGATTGTCTAATTGCGTTGGTACTTCCTCTTCTGCCAACTCTTCCTCCTCTAGCTCCCATTCAGCCTTCTCTTCTGCTTCTATTTTTTTCTTTTCCTTTTTCTTTTTTCCGAATAACTTCATGTTTACGCCACCCCGTTATTTGATTTTTCTGCTTTTTCTTCCGCTAGCACTTTCTTAATTAACTCTAGTTTTCTTTCATTCGTTTCCCCTGTTGAATATAAAGAGAAATTCTCGTTTTCAATTAAGTCCTGGAAACGAGCTTTTACAGCTTTACGACGGTTAAATGCTACGTATAAAAGTTCTATTAATTTATCTTTCGTTAACATTTCTACATTAATTTTTGCTTTCGATAGTAGATTTCGAGATGCATTATAACGACGATATAGTTCGTTAAATGCCTTATCTACAATCTTTTCTTCTAACTCGTCCTCTGTATCAGCAGTAATCGTACTAATATCAACCTTGTATGGATAAATTAAATAACGTTTTTGTTCATATCGAGGTTGCGAACGCTGCCAGTACTCTAAGTTATCGATAACTTCTTGTCCATATAGAACCGTCTCTGGTGTAAGGTCCTTCGCACCTTTCATCGTTTCTGTCATTTTGCGTACAGGATCTGTTAAATCCACAAACTTACTTTGAATATATACTTTCGTATTAAACTCTAATGTGGTTAACCATGATTCAATTTTGACATCAATTGCTTCTTGTTCCATATTGGAGAGTAAGTAATAGTTAACTGGGTGTGCTTCCGCAATTAGGACAAATGTGTCATCATGATACCGAATCATATGATTATCGATTTCCTTAATGTCTTCTACAAAAGCACGAAAGAAGTCAACATTATCCTCATCAATTTCCGATTCAGCAGGCGTATTTTTTTTATTTTTCTTTCCAGCTTTTTCAGTAGTGTGTTTCTCTACTCCACCTTGCTTTTTCCCTTTTTTCTTAGAACCAAACAGCGGTTTTCCATTCATTTTCCGATAAAAGAAAAATCCTACAATGGCTATCGCCGCAAAATATATCATTTCTAACATTTACAAATTCTCCTTTGCCCATGTAGTTGGCTCGTACCCTTTTCTCCACTTACCTTTTTCGGAGCGGCTACGCATTTTAATAAGCAAATACTTATCTAGGTACATGTGTTGTTTTTCTTTATATATAAACGCAAACGCTATAACACCTATTACCGTTGGTAGTGCTAAAATTAAGCAAATAAAAAATGCTACTACCGCATCAACAGGTGCAAATAGTCGCCATAAAAATGGTACATATAAATAAAGGGATGCTCCGCCACCCAATAGATAAATCAATTGGCGTTTGCTCAGCACACCTAATAGTGTTTTTTGTTCCGAAGTCATATCAACAGGAACGGTTACTTTTCTCATTCTTTTTCCTCCCTTGTATAAGAGAAGCTCTCCCCACATCGAGGAGAGCTTGTACAAACTCTTATGTTAGATTGTCGTAACCCAAGCAGCGATATCGTACGCTTTAATCATGACAAAGCCTCCAATTGCTGCACAAGCTAAACCAATCATAGCTTGTGTACGGTTTTCAGGATTCTTTCCTTGTGCACCAGATAGTTTAATAGCTGCAAATACAACGCAAGCTGCCACCCAAATTCCCCCAAAACCAATTAAAGTTTTCACCAAAGTGTTCATGCTTTTTTGGACGGTTTCAGCATTGGCACCACTGCCACTACCACCAAGACCCTTCGTAAAGCTACTTTTTGCCAGTAAGAAATCCCCTACTGATGTTGTCATAAGTTTTGCAGACAACCAATTCAACATAATTCCTGCACCTCCGGGTGTTTTTGCTCGCAAAACGCAAAAAGACCTCAATACACGCACACGTCCCCTAAGGACATGGCGCATATTGAGGTCTTCTCTTATATGCGAACTGATTAATTTTATATTTTATTGTAAAATCTTATTACTTTTATATTATATCAATACGATATTTAAAAAACAAGTCCTTGTTTACACCTTTATTTCTTTGTATCCTCTTTGTTAGGATCGTACCATACTATTTGACTTAATAAAATATCACTGTCCGTAAGAGCTAAAACATTTATTTCTTCTTTCAAGGAGCGCGATGGTTTTATTTTTACTGATTTTGTACTTTTGTCTCTAAGTGTATACACATGTACATAATAAACTTCTTTTTTCTTTTGCCATAATAACCTCCATTTTACTGCAGTATTACAAATCATATATCTATATAAAAATTACACAATTATTTATTATATTATGGAGTAATATACATTGATTAATCGAACTTCTCCCTTGTTCACAAATAATAAAGCTGTTAAAAAAGTGGTATTAATTGGAATTAACTCCCTTAATCCTGTATGATGAAAATAGTAATATTTTAATAACCTTATAGTTAATAAAAAGAGTATATAGGAGGAATTTTCATGAAAAACTTAAATACGGCTATGACATTGGTACAATCATATCTTAATGAGAATGAAATTATTGAAAATAGCCTATATGGAATGTTTCAATATCAAGTATTTGGTATGGGTGGTCAAAGAAAAGGGATATTGGTCGCTACAAATGAACGTATGTGTTTTTATACAAAATATTTAGAAAGTGAAACGTTTAGAGTATTTAATTATGCCAAAATTGATTCGATAGAGGTAGAAAAAGGATTATTAACAGGAAAGAAAATCATTTTTTTTCATGATGGCGAACGTGAAGTGATGAATTTAATTGAAGAAGGTGACCCAGCTGGTTTTATAGTATTTGTAAAAGAGAAAATTATGATCTTGAAATAAAGAAATTTATTTTTAAAATTTTCTCCTCAAATTAAACAACATTTTTATTTACTAAAATCCTCTTCGAAATATTAATTACAATGGGAGAAAATAAAAAAGCAGGTAATTGCATATATAAAGCAATTACCTGCTTTCACGACTATCCTCTACTATTTATTTTGTAAAATCTTATTAACCTCTTTCACACTTAATTCAGTGGCTTCTGCTATTTTCTCTATAGGTACACCAACATTAATTAAATTGTGAATCATCTCTATCTTAGTTGCTATTCTAGCTTCTTTTGCTGCTTCTTTTGCTGCTTTTTCCGCGGCCTTTTCTTCTGCCGTCTCTATCTCTGATATTCTATCTTTTATTGCCTTCTCTCTCGCTTCATATAAGCGTAAAAAGTCCTTATCACTACTTAGACGCTCCCAGTCCTCTATTGCCTTTTTCAAAACTGGATCTTTTTCCATCGCGATTCCCTCCAGGATTGTAGTTAATTTCTCATCTTCATAAGCAGGAAATAATAATAGCCAACGTGCTAATATATCCTCCCATGGATCCATTCGATCTTCTTGCCATTCTCGAATTACTTTTGGAATCTCAAGAAAGTGCAATTGCATATTCTCTGAAATTATGTGTTTCGATTTTTTATTCATGACTACACCGACATTATGAAAGTCTTCTTCTCCTGGAAACAGAATGAAATCCACTATATTAATACATATGGTTGGTCTTAATTCTGTATACTTCATCCCCTGAGTCATTTGGGAATAATACATACCAGCCCAGTAGAACAAAGATCGCTCAATCATGTCTTTTTTGTCGCGAACCTGTATCTCTATATTTAATTTTATACCAT
>NZ_JXIS01000108.1:0-16650 GCF_000836715.1 Bacillus sp. L_1B0_5
TTCTAATTGATTATTAAACACTTTTAATGTTTCGGTTAAATCTTTGTTTTGCATTCGTACGATTGTATGACGAATCAGTACAAATACAAAAGCGATACAATTCCCCGTAATCAATGTAGCTGAGGAAGTTTGCTCTTTCAAAGTAAAACCAATTAACGTTGCAACTGCAAGATAAGGAAATATGACAAGAAGTTTCTCTCCAAATACCGGATTAATAATAAAATAATTTCTTCTAGAAGATGCACTCCTCGGGATAGTAGCGGCAATAGCAATAAATAATAGGAAAACTCTATACAAACACCTTAAAAATATAACGGAACGCTCTGACAAATCACCTTGTAAGTAAAAATACAAATAGTCCGTAATAGCTAATCCAGTTAATACTAGGGTAAAAATATACAATTTACTTTTTGCATTGAAAATAGCAGGTCGAAAGATTAGTGTAACTCCAAGTAATAGAAGCAATAAATCTATAATCGGAAAAATAAATGAAAGAAATACATCTCCTATTGATAAGAATAAGATATTTGCAGAAGGTTTATTAAATAAATACCACTCTAATGTAAATATAGCAGTAACAACAATACATAAATCACAAAGTAAATACGCTTTCTCCCACTTGTTACACTCCATCATGATTTTATAAAAGAATGCAAAGAGAAAGAAAAATAAGAAAAACAACAAAAACACATCAGAAATATTAAAATTTTGTATCGGTAATTCTATATTAAATACTTGGAAGGCAGATATGAAATTCCCTATCAAGAAACACCCTATCGCAAGAGTAATGCAAACCCAGAATACTCCTAATTTAACTTTTCTTGATAATATAGAATACAGTAATGAGATAAATACAGTAGTTTCAACGATTAAAGATGATAGTCGTATATTAAAATCTGACACGAAATAATAGTTAGGAAAAATAAATAAAAATATACAGCAAAAACTTATATAGGATATTAGAGCTATTGTTAATAAGATAAATTGCAATTGTAGATGTTTGAGCAATGTATACACCTTCTTAAGTTTTTTCATTTTTGATAATGAACAATGTATATATGTGAATCAACAGCTTTTAATTTATGTTTAATTATTATTTTTATTATGACCATTCAAAAAGATTTCTTTCAAAATAAATCAAGCTTACTTTTTACCTGAAGGTATTTAAACATTTTAAAATAGGAATCACAATAATTGTATACTTTCAATCCAAATCATATAGCTTAATTATTTTCTAATTGAAATTTAACATAAAAAAGAAGGAAATAAGTTTGTCCCTACCTTTTTTATATTGTTGAACAAGTACATGAAAATCTAGAACATTTAGACATGGAGTACCTACAAAATTTCTAATAGTAACTGTTTATAAGTTTTTGGTTCATATATTCCTTTAGTATTCATTTAGGACAATAACAAAAACACCGACTTATATAATAATTTAATAAGTCGGTGCGATTACACACTATAAACTATAAAACATTTGAGATAATAAATTTATACTTTAGTAATTTATTATCTCAAATGCTAGATTTATTATAATTAAAGGAAATATTGTACATAGATATTCACTACATCATAGAAAATTGCTATGATTCACCTTGCTTAATTACGAATTTCTTTTAAATATATTATTTTATAATTTAAAATGCATAAAAAATTTGTAGCTTGATTCTCATAATCCTTCTCTTACTTCAAGTAAGCAAAAAGCGTAGATGAATTCAATGTTCAAATATCATATTATTAGATTTCCTCTGTTATCTATATAAACATAAATCGCTAGTGAAGTCGTTTATCGCCACTTCGAACTTCTATAAAGTTGGGGAGTAGTTCACAAAGCAATATTATTTTGTAAACATATTACAAGATTTATTAAATTACCTCTTACTTATTACAACCTAAATTCAGATACGTTATTTCCTTTCCATTCATAATAATCTAAAATCCCTTCATAAATAGCTTTTGCTGCAGTCTGTCTACCGTTTTCATCATCTAATTTACTGTAATCGATACCATTATCTATAAAAGCAAGCTCAGTTAATACAGCTGGCATGTCGTTTTCTCTTATAACATGGAGATCTCCATGTTTAACACCCCTATCCCTTGTTTTAAGAGCCTCTACTAAACGTGTTTGAATTTTTTTCGCTAATACTTGACTTTCTTCCACATGTTGATTTGCTTTTTCACTTTTAGAAGACTGATAGTAGTATGTTTCTGTCCCTTTTGCCTTACCATTAAAAGCATTTGCATGAATACTTATAAAGATATCACCCTGATTTTGCTTAGCAAATTTAACACGTTCCTGTAAAGAACTTTTTTGATCATGTCCCGGTCTATTATTAGTTTGACGGGTCAATATAACTGTAAATGGTGTATGCTTTTCAAGCAATTGTTGTAGACGCAAAGAAGTGTCTAGTACAATCTCGCTTTCAGGTAATCCCTTTGTGGATTTCCCAGGATCTTCGCCACCATGTCCGGGATCAATAATGATTGTTTTACTTTCTAATGGTTTTTTTGGACGATGTTGCATCATATCTGTTTTTGCAGTAAGTTGAGCAGCTTCAGCACGTGTTATAAATCTATTTGGTTGCCACCCGTTCTCGGTACCATTAGAGATTTTTAAATCTATTAAAATATTGGCATATCTTTCTCCCCAATGCCCTTTTAAATCTTCAAATTTAACCTGTTGGTTATGATTTGGTGTGCTTTGTAGTTTATATGCATTTACTAGCATCGTAGCCATAGCAGCGCGAGTTACTTTTCCAGATGGATTGAAGATTCCATTACCTTCCCCTTTAACAATACCAGCTTTTTCAGCAGCAGCAATATAAGGAGTAGCCCAGTGGTTTTGTGAATCTGTAAAAGATGGTTTTGCATTAGGAGCAATTTGTATACCTAAAACTTTTGTCATAATTTTTGTAGCCGAAGCTCTGTCTAATGAGTCATTTGAACCAAAAGTTCCATCTGGATAGCCATTCAATACTTGTTTATCCACTAAATAATTTACAGATTTGTCAGCCCATGCAGGAACGTCTGGAAATTTGTGGTTATCAGCTAAACCAGTAGATGAATTCGCTAATAAAATGGCTGTAGAAAGACTTGTTATAAGGATAGTACGTTTCATAAAAGTTTGCACCTCTAGTATTATATTAAGTTTGATTAAAAATGGAGATTTTATAAATAAATTCATAGTATATATTCTTAAGCTCTTATATAAAAGTCAGAAATAGCCATTATATAAATATGTTTTTCATTATCCCAACTGCTTTTAAAATAGCAAGGGTAATATATGTAATAGTCCTAATTTCGATTTTATCCTGGTTATTTTCGATAATATCCAGGATAGCATCTACTACATGCATGAATTCTAGCAAAAGAGTAAAAGTCATTACATTACATTTTCCCATTCGATCTTTACCATGAACATTAACAGCTGTAACTAAATCCCACATAAGTGGTCTTGCTGATCCAAAATAAAAAAGTAGATTTTGACCATTTACAACTTTGATAGTCTTTCGTACATCTTTTGTTTTCAATTCCACTGGGACGTTTTCAGAAACAATGGTTATTGGTTCTACTTTTCGAATACTGATATTAATGCCATAGGTAACGCTTCAGCATCATTACTTCCAGTTAAATTTTCTCATAGCAACATCCCCCATTCTTTTCTGGATTTATTATATAGTTCGATCTATAATGAAAAAAGGTCAAATGACCAATAATAAAAAAAGGTGAAAATATGAATCTTAAAGATATTGTGAATGGTGCCCCAGCGCATATTAAGAAAGAATTTATTTATAGAAAACATAAGAAAGATAGCTTTATTATGCAACCACATGAACAAAATGATTATCTTTATATTCTAACTACAGGTAGGGCAGAAGTTTATAGACAAAGCTATGAGGGAGCCATGATTTCATTGTATATTTATAATTCATATAGTTGTTTTGGGGAGGTAGAAATTTTTAATGAAAAACATTATACACTCGGTGTCATTGCAAAACAAAATTGCGAAACGATAGCTATCCATAAAACATATGTTTATGAATGGCTGAGAAACGATTTCAATTTTAATTTTCACATTATTAAACAACTTTCCTCAAAACTTATTTTAAGTTCAGATACTGCGGCAAAGTTATCACTGCTAACAGTTAAAGATCGTATTTTATTAAGTATACATAATCATTATAAAATTGGTGATTTAGATAACCTTACAAAGCAAATTCTATCAAGTGAGGTCTGTGCACCAATTAGAAGTTTAAATCGTTCAATAGCTCAGTGCATAAATGAGGGACTTATAAGTTATGCTGATAAAAAATTCTCTATAAATTCACTTGAAGAGATAGAAAAATGTCTTGAGAATTTTTTAATAAGATAACATTATAAATTATATTTATTTTTAATTGACCATGATTGATTCTCCTTGTTTATAAGGATACTGCCAACGGGATTTTCCACCTTACCAAGCCATTTCTCTATTAACAAAAACAGATTGTTATATCCGACATCAAAGATCGTTTATAAAACTTTATTTACGCACAAAAAAATCTCCATATACGAATAAAAGTAATATAGCTTTTTTGCAAACTTCTCAGAAAAACGGAAGAAAAGATAATATTTTAAATAAACCAATTCAAAAAAGTCTTGTAAAAAATTACAAGACTTTTTGAGTTGGTATATACATTATAAATGGAGAATTTTATTTTGTTAAAATTAAGACCAAATCCATTGATCAGCGTTTAAGATTTGTGTTTGAGAATCATTAACTTTTTCAATCTCGTCTTCTACCGAGAATATCATATCCCTCATAACGTTCTCCATATGCACTTTAACTTTGTCACCTAAATTAAATTTTTGTCCTTTTGTCAAATAAACCGTAACTTCCCTTTTTTTAATTCCATCTTTATCCGTATATTGAACATTTACATAATCTCTTGAAAGATGCTTATCTATCTTTGTGATATATCCTATTTCATATTCATAAGCAAAAGCACCTTTTATATATTTTCCCTCATGCAATGAATCATCAGTATTTTGAACTTTTTCAACAGACTGTGCAATCATATATTCTGCAAAGCTATGCATCATTGCACCAACAGCCACTATATCATCTCCAATTTTTAAATTAGGATTTAAATTATCCATACTAATACTAAAATGATTCTTGTAGTCAATAAACTCAGTTGATTTCTTCACCTCAACATAAATGGTATTCCCAATAACCTCCACTATACGCCCTTCAATTGTTGAGACACTTGATTCAACAGCTGCACTGGCCTTTGTTGCTTCTAAACCTGGTAAATTTGTACCTGCAAGTGCGGCAATGCCTAAAGCACCAGCTAAAATAACTTTTTTCATATTCTAAACATCTCCAATCATAAAATTTCCAATTGATAATAGTTATCAATTAGTGTGTAATCATTATAGTTACACCTTTTAAGAAATGTCAATAAAAAAATTCATACACTTTTATACGGTAAAATGATTAATAGTATTGGAGATCATTATTACATGAAGTAAAATATTTTGTATTTATGCTATTTCTTTGACGTCGTTCTTGTAGCATGTATTCCTCTACTTGAACCAGAAATGTTAATCTATTCCCTATATTTTTACCCTCTGCCCATACTTGCTGTGAAATAAGATATTCATTAAAGTCTTTATGAAATGTTTACCCAGACATAACAATTTCTAATAATATTTAATTATTTTAAATCTCGTTGCTTTATTTTTTTTTCAGTCTCATTGTCTATATAATTTCTAATCAATTTAATAAATGGATTCCATGATGAAAATTCTTTACCGTATGAAACATTAAACTCATGGTTAAAATCTAAGGGAGTATATCCCTGGTTATGCTGAATGATTGTCTCCATTTTATCTAGTGCTTTTACTAACTTCGCTTCTTCAGTTTCCCCTTTATTGTATTCCTCCCATAGTTCAAATATTTTGTTACGCGTGTTTTCTGAAAGGAACGCAGTTAATTTTGAAATAGATTGACTTTCCTGTTGGAGTTTTTCTTGTTTGTTTATGTTTAGTATAGCAGGTGTATCTCCCTCGTACGCCTCGCCCAAATCATGTATCAGGCTCATGCGAATGGTTTTATTAAAATCAATATTTAAGAAATAATCTTCTAGCACTAAAGAGAAAAGTGCTAGTCGCCATGAATGTTCTGCAACACTCTCTTGTCTTTTATCTTTTGTCCAAGCAGTTCTAAGCGTATTTTTTAGATTCTCTAGTTCTTTGACAAAAGAAATAATGTTTTGAAAATCATTGTTTTGATTGTTCATTTTGACATTCCTCTCTAATTTGCATTCGTATAGTCTATTAATAAAATACATAAGTTAAATCTTATGTATTAGAAGAAGGTAATTACTTTATTGAACTTTTTATTTTTGCTCAATATTGTTATTTAAGCATTTGTGAAAAGTATATGAAAGGACAATTGTCCTTTCTCGCAGAATCATTTTAGTTTTTAATTACATTGTGGACAAAACAATGGAGGTGATTTTTTGAAAGGTATATTATTTGCAATTATTGGTGGCGCGTTAATTACACTTCAAGGTACTTTTAATGCCCGACTCAGTTCAGATATTGGAATTTGGTCAACAAGTATTATTACACATTTAATTGGTTTTCTAATTGCAATATCTATATTTTTTATAAAGAAAGAAGGAACAGTAACTGATTTAAAAAGTGTGAAAAAAGTATATTTATCTTCAGGTGCATTTGGAGTCATTATTATTTTTGCTGAGACTTTTGCTATTTATTCAATGGGGATTACATTAACAGCTGGAACCCTCATGATTGCCCAACTTTTAACGGCAACTTTTATTGAAATTAATGGTTTATTTGGGATACAGAAAATCAAAATAATGAGACACCATGTAGTTGGAACAATAGTTATGATTTTAGGTATCGTTGTGTTTAATATGTAGGTTTGAAAGGATTGGTGAAAATGATAGATGATAGCAGATCAGAATTAATTATTCAGTATTTAAAAGCCCACAATATTTTTGATCTTTCCACCAGAATTAATTTAAAGCACTTTCAGACGAAACATTTCAAAAAAGGCGAACTTATTTGTCATAAAGATGAAGAAATGAATCGTTTATATTTTGTGGTAAAGGGTAAAGTGAAAGTTTATACAATTACACCTGACGGTAAAAAGCTTATCTTACGCTTTATTAATCCTTTGGCAATCGTCGGTGATATTGAACTCATTCAAAATAGTACATCTCATAATGTAGTTGAAGCATGTTCTAATGTGGAAACTATCTCTGTACCATTTGGAGTGATAAAAAAAGAATTAAAACATGACATCGCACTTATGAATTTTTTATTTCAAAACATGGCGAATACCTTAAAAATAGCAACTGATTTCACAGCTCTCAATTTGCTTTATCCTGTAGAAGTACGTGTAGCAAGTTATTTATTGTCTATATCAACTGATAGTACTGGAAACATATATAGAGAAGATATCGATTCTACATCGGTATCAAGCATTGCAGATTTTATAGGAGTAAGTTATAGGCATGTAATTCGGATCTTACAAAAGTTTTACAAAGATCAACTAATTGAAAAGAAAAATGGAACGATTTTAATCAAAGATGTTTCTAGAATGAAAGAAATTGCTAGAAATAATATCTATGAGTAAATAGAAAAGAGGAAAAGTATAATGGGTTTGATTTTCGCTATCTTAGCAGGTGCATTAATCAGTTTGCAATCAGTCTTTAATGTTAAAATTAACGAGAGCGTTGGGCATTGGCTAACGACCTCTTGTGTTCTTTGTTTTGGATTGATTAGCTCTTTAATAGCTTATTTTATTACGGAAAAAACTTTGTTCATAAACTATCACACGACAAATTATATATATTATTTAAGCGGATTATATGGTATAGGCTTGGTTGTATTTATTATGAGTGCTATAAAATTACTAGGACCGTCTTATACAGTTTTAATCAGTCTTATAACGCAGTTGGTAATTGCGTTATGTATAGATACATTTGGATTGTTTGGAATAGAGAAAGTACCTTTTCAAATAAACAAACTAATTGGTATAGGCATGTTAGTACTTGGAGTCATTATCTTTAAGGATCTTCTCCCTTACAAAAAGAGAATTCAAAAAAATAAGCAAGGAGTGTAGTAAACTGGAATAATAATCAATTTAATTATTCTTAATTTAGATTAGAGATATAGTCAAAAAGCACCTGTTCAAATGAACAAATTAATTTGTATAGGTCTAATAATAATTAGTGAATTTATATCTCAGACAAGATAGGTTTTTCATAAATTAGGGTATACACAGATTAATTAGGAAGAATCCGATTTTCCTAACGTAGAGAAAATCGGATTCTTCTTTCTAAAATATTGCTTAGCTTACTAAATTCGCGTTTTTTGAAGGGTTCCCATAACATCATAAGCGTAAAGATATCCTTTTCGTTGACTGGATTTATACAAACATTTAAACAACCACGCGATGTTGTATATTTTGAAAAGTTATCATCAATATTAATGAAAGCGTAATCAAATTAAGAAGTTTTTAATTATTTATGAAAACGTTTCCTCCTAAAACATTATGAGAATTAAATACGAGTAAAACTGTACACAAAGAAATCCCGGGTACGAAACACAGGGTATAGAAATTACTGAACATACCCTTTTACGAAAGGATTAATTAGTAGTTAAAGGCGTGACAATTATAATCCAGGAAGAAAATTTCCTGCGAAACAAAAGGAGAAAAATATAGATATGTCTACATTAAGTCCAGATTTAAGCATGAAAAAAACTCAGGAATATAGTGCTAAGAAAGCAGTACCTGTTATCTTACTATTATTTCTACTATCTTTGGTAATTGACAATTCATTTAAGATTATTTCTGTTGATATGGTAAAGGATTTTCACATTTCAGCAACAACAGTTAGCTGGCAAGCCACATTATCTGGCCTGGTAATTGGAATTGGAGCAGTTGTTTATGCAGCTTTAGCAGACTCTATTAGTATGAGGAGACTTTTTAGTGTTGGTATTATTTTAATCTGTGTCGGTTCAATTATAGGATATATTTTTCAACATTCATTTTTACTAGTTGTCATCTCTCGAATGATCCAAACAGCAGGTCTAGCATCTGCTGAAACGTTATATGTTATCTTTGTAACAAAACACTTACCTGCAGATGAACAAAAGAAATTTTTAGGATTAAGCACAAGTAGTTTTGCTCTTTCACAGCTTATCGGTTCATTAACTGGAGGTTATGTTTCAACGCACTTCCATTGGACAACTCTATTTTTACTTTCTTTAGTAACACTTCTCGCTCTTCCTTTTATTTTGAAATATCTTCCTAAGGAAGAAACGAAAAACAGTAATGTAGATGCATTGGGATTATTTTTAGTGGCAACAATTTCGGCATCTTTACTACTATATATTACTAAATTCAATTGGATGTACCTTCTCTTGTTAATTATTGCAGTTATATCGTTCCTAACTTACATTGGTAAGAGCTCAAAAGCATTTATCGGCATAGCATTCTTTAAAAACAAACAATTTATCTCACTGCTTGGAGTTGCTTTTGTAATTTATTCTGTACAGCTAGCATATATCTTCGTATTCCCATTCTTGCTCGAAAAGATTTATGGTTTAAAGCTAGATACTATTTCACTATTATTAATTCCAGGCTATATAGCAGCTGCAACAGTCGGAGCTCTTTCTGGAAAAATTGCGAAGGTTTTAGGAAGTAAGCAATGTATTACAATTGCTATGTCTAGTATTATGATCAGCTTATTATTAGGCGGATTCTTTATAAAAGCTTCTATTGTTGTATTCGTGATATCCATGATTTTATTCTCTAGTTCATTTGCATTCATGTATGCACCATTACTTGATTCTTGCATTTGTACAATTGAGAAAGAGAAAACTGGAACAGCAATCGGTTTTTATAACTTAACTCTTAATGTCGCTATGTCAATCGGAATTGCTTATACAGCAGCTATGATGAATCATTCCTCGCTGCGAAAAAGTATTCTAGGCATTACAAGCAATGCGGATATTTCCATGTATAGTAATATCCTATTCATTCTCGTACTTATTACCCTTTTTAGTTTATCTCTGTACTGGGTATTAGTAGAACGAAAAACGATAAAGTAGATGCTGTTTTCTATTTAGGATTTCAATGTAAGATTACTGTGAAACAACAAGGAAAATTGAACGTTTATACGTATAATACATTTAATCCCTAAAAATTCATATTTTGGGGATTTTTCTTTAATAAATTATATTCTTTCAACTTTATTTATTTAGTTTGATATTACGTTTAGATTTATATTTTATAAATCTAAAAAATTTCAGTTTAGACTTTCACTTTGACGTATTTGTTGAAGCAAGAAACTATAAACTAATATTTATTAGTTTACTTTGGAACTTTTTGTAAAAATTTGTATAAAATAGAGTGAAATTAAAGATGTATTAAGACGAAAATGGTATTTTTTTTTAAAAGCCTAGTTTTTACTAGGTTTTTTGTTTAACTCATTTATATTCTACATAATAAATCCCAAAGTAAACATTTATTGAAAATCTTTACACATTAACACATTTTTTAAAATCCAACGCATAATGCTATGAGCATTTACAACATAGTTGGGTCATTAATAAGAAAAACCACAGTAATTGCTGTGGTTTTTCTTATTGAAACTGTGAAAATAAATTTCTATTCAAAGATTTACTTACGAATATTGTAATATCACTGGCTAAGTATTTTAGAGTTTCTTGTCCTATGTTCAAAAAGTTTAGACTTTCATGTCCCGTTATTGAGACATGAAAGTACCTACAAAATTTATGGTAATGGCTATTTATCAGCGATTGTTCATGTGATTTTAGTTTAAACTTTCATGTCTTTTTACAGGTATCAATCATATATTGATACCTCTCTTCTTTTTCAAAAACTAGTATAGTATCCATATAAGTAATCAAGCTATTTATTAAAATTGTATTCTAGCTCAAAAATTCGAATAGTTGGTTTAAATATCAGTTTAAGCATTGGTTTAAAAATTAATTTACATTATTTGATTTGAGGTGTCCAACATGAGTAACCAAGAAAAAGAAAAGTTTAAAATACTAATAGATAAACATAAAGGTAAAATGCCCTGGTATATCATAGAGTATGCAGAAATGTAAACAGCCCTCTCCCCCGCTACATTGTATGCTTACATTACTGAATTTGAAAAGTTTCTAAAATGGCTTATAAGTAATCGATTAGCCGTTGAAAACGGTAAGGTGGTCACTAATATATGTGATGTACCAATTACAACACTAGAAAATCTACCATTAAATGAAGCTAGAACTTTTCAAAGATATCTACAGGGAGAAGGTATTGAGACAAGAGCTATTAATAGAACTTTCTCTGCTTTAAAATCCCTATTCAAGTACTTATCTCAAAATACAGAGAATGAAAAAGGGGAAAATTACATCTCACGTAATGTAATGGAGAAAATGGAACTGCATAAGGAAAAAGTAGATGCAGCAGCAAGAGCAGATGACGTTGCAAACATGATATTTAATGAAAAAGATGATGTAGCTTTTCTTCAATTTCTAGCAAATGATTATGGTGAAATGTTAAAAGATATATCATCAAAAAAATATAGTTTTTTTCAGCGTGATAAAGAAAGAGACATAGCCATTATAAGCCTCATTTTAGGCACTGGGCTTCGAGTTTCTGAGGTAGCTAGTCTTACTATATCTAGTATAAACTTCCGTCAGGGGAAAGTAAAAGTGACGCGTAAAGGTAATAAGAGATATTCCGTGTTAGCTACTCGCTCTTGCTTAGATGATATTCAGGAGTACATTAAGGTTCGTCCTAGTAAATATAACTGCCCTCAAGATGAAGACTTACTTTTCGTAACAAACTATAAAGGGAAATATACACAGCTAACTGTTAGAGCTATACAGAAGTTATGTGACAAATATTCAAGTGCATTTGATGAGAAGCGTAGCCCTCATAAACTACGACACACATATGCTACAAATCATTATAAGGAAAACAAAGACCTAGTATTACTTCGGGATCAACTTGGCCATACTTCTGTGGAAGTTACTAGTATCTATACAAATATTAATAATGAGAAGAAACGTGAGGCTGTTGATCGCTTGGAAAGAAGGCAATTTGATTAATAATTACTTTGTATTCAATAAGAATTAATAGGTATAACGAAGTCTAATTAGGAAGTGGATGCAAGTGAATTCAAATGTAAATAAGTGTGTACGCTACCCTGCAGGTTGTATAGTGCAAAATATATCACCTATAGTCGATGTTAATAAGAGGTATTCATTAGAGGTTTCTATTAATACTTCTAATGCTAAAAGTACGGCTACAGTCATAATGATGAATCCAAGTAAAGCAACTAAAATTTGCTCCGACGATACTGTTAATAAAGTATTAAGGTTCTTTATAAAATATAAAAATATATCCGTTAAAAAGGTTACAATATTAAACCTATTCCCTTACTATGTAACCGATTCTGCAGAGCTTGCAAATTACGTTGATAATAATGACTCTATTGACCTTCACGAAAATATATACAGATTTGAAAATTATATTGATGAAAGTGATTTAATTGTACTAGCTTGGGGCGATGTACCGTCAGGTTTTAGTGCTAAAACGCATAATGAATATGTCAAAAAAACTATGGATATTATTACAGCAGCCCAAAAGAAAAATGTTGTTTATGTATTCAGGGATAATAGGTTTACTAAAAATCAAATTATCACACAAAAGCAAAGACCTAGACATCCTAACAGAATATCTTTAGATGATTTGCACAAAATTCAAAGCTATTCATTTGATCGCGGCTTACTTAAAATTAAACTGAAATAAAGCCTTAAGAGATAATAAGTTTGTTGAATTTATGTCTTAAAAATACAACACCCATATATCAGTTCATTTAATATATGGGTGTTTAAAATGTTCTATATGCCTTTAGTAGCCTTGGAATGAAGTTTGATTAAATTAACCTAATAGACCTTGATAAAAAAGCAAATAGAAAAAGTTTGTTTTGAAAAAAAGATTGATCAAAACACACTCTTCTATATTCAATTGAATCATCTTTTAATAAAAAATCTTGATAATTTTTGTTATCCTTACTCAATTACAGCGCCCGATTATTGAATATCTAAATAAATTTTTATGTTTTAGAATCTAACCGATACACAGAACCTAAATGTTACTCATCTTCTTGGTACGTTCTAGGGGTAAGCCTTCCCTCGTCGACTTTCTCTAATAGTTTCTGATTTATACTAAGTTTCCTTATTATTATTATTATTTCTTCTGATAAAACATTCTTTGTGACATACCCATCGAGCAATAACGAAGCGAAGCATTGTGCATCTACGGCCTGTTTCCTTTCAAGGTCAAAAGGTATCGTTCCATAACTATGTTCATAAAATTCACCGCATATCAAATAAAAATAGTAAATTATTTAATTCTCTACAGCCTGGCTCAATTATTGAACAAAGAAATACTCTACGAAACGAATCCTTTTATCCAACTTTTTACAAGTTATCAATCTTTATTATAAATTCGCCTAACGATATTAGAAAGCAAAATCAGGTTCATCTATTTTTACTGAAGTTGAAATATTAATTTTAGCTATACGATCACTACAATACGAAACTACACCTATATATAATTCGGATTGTTCTTGACTCACTTCAATTATATAGCGAATAACATTTTCATTATGTTTATTAATAAAATACTCAACCTCTGCACTTAAGCTAAAATTACTTTTTTCTATATTATCTACAAAGACACTATCTTTCCCATCTAAAAGTTCCTGTAGTTCAGATAAATATCTACTTATTTCAGCGAATTTCCGGAATTTTATTTTTCCAAGTTGTAAAAGTGTATCTTTTTGTATATCTTCTATATTATTGATAGATTCAATTACCTCGTACTCTAATTCGGCACCAATATACTTTATATACTGGACATCTTCAAGTTTTAGCCATTGGGAAAAATAAAACAATTCGTCCTCATTATTGAAATTATAATCAACATAACATTCTCTACATAAATTAGGGTTTGGACCACAAAATAAGACGTAGTTATATGTACCTTTTACTTTGCTACTTTCATATTTAATTCCGTCATAACCAAGCTTTCTAACATATTCAGAAAGCACCTGTGTTGCAACATATTCCAAATCTGTATCTTCTTTAGATATAGTTTTACTTATTTCATCAATAAACTCATCAACAAATTCAGATAACCATATCCATTCGTGTTTATAGTTATCATCAAAAATACTCATTAATTTTATTTCGGCATTTTTAGATAAATCTAGTAACTTAAGATTCATTCTTGGTGAAAATCTTCCTGCTAAATAGCTTTTATTTTCGCTAGCACAAATCTCCTCTAGCCCAGTTTTTATATCAGTGGTTAAATATGTGTACGATATCCCTGCTGGACTCATTCTATTGTTAGTAGAGTATATAGCAGGTGCAGGTGCAACCTCTTTAAATAAATTTAAACTACTTAATTTCTTCCCTTCCGCTTCTAAATCCATCCCCCTTGCTCTATATAGGATTGTCTTTTCATCAATTTCTGCTTCCATCAACATAAAAACATCATGTAAACCAGACAATAGCGCTTCTCTTTTAGAACCTGATGGCGAAATATCGAAGTATCTATTGTAATATTTACAGGTATTTTTAAATTCCTTCCAAATATAATATTCTGATACATTTTCAGTCCCATACAATGCATTTCTCAGTACGAAGCACTCGCTTTGAATATCCTCAAAGACATCCGTATCCCCATCTTTTTTATCCCAATCAGATGGACCACTCGCATCTATTAATTTTTGCAGTAGAACTGTGGCAGCCTCCTTATCATACGCTGCGGAAAAAATACGTTCATTACAATAAAGAATATTTAAAATAGATTCACCTGTCTCTTCCCCATCTACTCCAATATATGCCTTTTCTTCCGAATCCCACATTGAACCAGTAAAATCCTCCGCATGGTCGTATGCACGTGAAAATCCCTCTCTAATAAACTCTCCAACTCCTTCAAGTTCACCAATATTTACTTCTTTACCATCACAAAAATCACAATTACCAATCATATCTTGAGATTGTATATACATAACTATTTCTTTCTCATTAAAACACTCTTCACAACAATGCACTATTGACTCCCTCTCTATTCAATTTATCAAAATGTATTTTTAAAATTTTTTATATTATTTTTGCACCGGATTATACCACTTATTTATTTTCCCCTTATTTCACGTTTATAGATTTTACTCATTACACTTTCTAAAACATCCTCATGTTCTCTCGGTTTCAATCTACGATTATGAACCTTAATCCTCTCTATATAAGCCTCTCTCAGCCAATTTGATATGGTTTCACGCTGTTTTTGCTTTAAGTGAGACCATTTCTTATTAGTTTGTAGTAATTGCCCCTTAGAATTCCTTGTGTGATTCTTCATCGAACGCTACCTCCCCTACTTTATTTTTACTTATTTCTTATTCGAACCGAAAACACAGTGCATTCCAAATCGAGTCACAGCATATGTCGTGCCAATGTTACCGATTGAGCCTTTTGGAAGTCATTTATTCTTTTACATAATGTCGATGATTCAATTCCCCACTCTTCTATTACATCCGTACTACTCATAATTTCGTTATCCAATAAATTAAGGTCTCCCCAATCAAAATCTTCAAAATTAAACCGTCCATCTCTAACTGCTGCAGCATGTCTTCTTCATCCCCTTTTACCGCAAACAAATTATGACTCTTTCCCTGATGGACTTTTTCTAATACTCCTACATTTAGCTAATCATGTTCAGTTACCTTAATTATAATATTCTCAGATATATAATAATAGATATCTTCTTTTAATTTGAATATAGATTCATCCCATGCTTCATCATCACTAGTTCCCATAAAATTTGTTTTGCTCTCGTTTTACATAAATGTAAATTGATACAGTATAAAATATAATTATATAGAAAATAGGGTGAATAATTTCACCCCCGAATTTTTATTGAAAAATTAATTAAATTCACTCAAATAATCCTGATAGTTTGTTATGATGATAATATATCATTTAAAGGTATTCAATAATTATTAATATTTGTTTTTTTCTATATTCTATTGAAGATTGGAAAGCGAAACATGAGGGGATATTATCCAAAATGTAACCTAAAATGTTTACAGATCAAAATTTATAAAGTGAAAAGAAAGAGAGAAGACACCTAGATTAAGTTTTAAACAAAGTATTCATATAAGAAGGAGGAATTTATTTGTACAAAAAATCATTAAATTTTTTATTATATTGTATTTTAAATACTTTTATGTATTTAACCATTTATTTCTTTGCTATAAAACCAGCAATTATCACTGCAACATCCATAGACTATAATAGGATGAAATTTATTTCCTTATTACTTTTACTCATTTTAATTTCTATGATATATGGTTTAATAATGAGAAAAATAATTCGTCACAACTCTGGATCATCCGGGTCTACTGTAAATGAGAGTTTAATATTTATATTTAGCCATGTTTTCACTGCACTTATTCTCTTTTTTATCATATTAATTTAATTTATAATACGTATGAGTTGAATAAGTCTTCAATAAAATAAATACCACTGTAA
>NZ_JXIS01000109.1:0-7082 GCF_000836715.1 Bacillus sp. L_1B0_5
ACTTTTCAATAAACGTCTGTTCCATTTTCACACCTCAAACTTATTTGAATAAACATAAAAACCGCCCTCACTTTTATTATGGTTTCAATATATAGACAAGATACAAGTTTCATTTGTTCCCTTGTTTATTTGTTGATGAAACATATATAAAAGTTAAAGGACAATGGCTGTACCTGTACAGTGCTGTTGATTCGAAAGGAAGCACAATCGATTTTTGTCTAAGCAAAACAAGAGACCAAAAGGCTGCAAAGCACTTTTTCAAGAAAGCTTTGCGGTCTTTTTATGTTTCAAAGCCACGTGTGATAACAATCGATATGAATCCGGCTTATCCTATAGCAATTAAACAGTTAAAAAAAGAAAAAAGCATCCGCTACGAATGCTTTCTCTAAAATATAACATAAGGTCTTCTTAACTGTTTTTGTAAATAATTTCGCCTTATAGGCAGAATCTCTTCCGCACCCCTAATAGTCTAAAATGTTTTTTATCAAACAATAATTTCGCCATTTGTTTGAATTATATACTTATACCAATGAAACAAATCTTTTTTGTATCGTTTAATTGATCCATTACTTTCATTATCACGATTAACATAAATCATTCCAATCAATTTTTTCATTTCTAATTCAGTCTGTGAGCGTACTTGGTAAGTATTAAATTTTTTATTATGACTAAAAAATCAGGTCCACTTATTTGTGTCCTTAAAAATAATCATCTTTGAAAAATCAATAAATGATTTTTTCAAAGATAATTATTACATTCTAAACTTTTTCTACTCTTTTACTTTTCTTTAATATTTACAAATTCAACGGCTCCCTTACCCTCAGTACCTAAAGCCGTATTCAATTTATTTATTTCCTTTTTTAATTCTGGTTCTTTCCCCTGATTGACTAAATTAAGATTCCCAAAAGATTTATTAAAAGATAGAAATTGTCTTGTTTTTTCTTTCCCATTTATTTCTTTAAATAAAGTATCATCTACAATTAATAGCATTACGTTGGATCCACCACGATATGGAGATAGCCATACATCCCCTTTATATTGAACATTCATTTTTTTCTGATCAAATGTTAGTTCTTTCAAGTCTTTATATTCTTTATTTGCAAATAAGATAGTTTCACCTTTTTTTGATTTTGGTAATGAATCCACAGGATCTGAAGATATGTCCCCCTGATTATTATCTCTTTCAAGTATAAGCCCCTTTTTGACCATTTTTTCAGCAGTTGTTCTACTAATAAATAGTAAATTACTAGTAGCAGTATCCATAGAATCCCCAAATTTAGTCGGTAGCTTTATGTCAAGCTTATTATTATCTATAGTCCCTTCTTTTAATTGATATAAGTCTTGTGAGGTTGTTATATCTTTGTATGAGTCAATTATAGAATTTCTTGTTTGTTCATTTAACTGCTCTACCTCTATTGAAAGACCATTTGCTGGAGAGTCTTTTGTACCAAATAATGAACATGCTCCTAACATGGTAATCGAAATACTTGCTACTATTAATAATCCAATTCTTTTTTTCAATCTATATTCTCCTTCTTTTAATTATATTTAAATTAAAAAATCGTTTTATACATTTTTTTCAAGTATTGAGATCGAACAAAGTAAAAGTATATAATTTGCAAAACTAAGAAACAAATTAATACCATAACAGAACTACCCAAGACTGAAAAATCGGCTAACTCTTGTAAGGCCATAAAAGCTACTGCACTATGTGTAATTGCTATTACAATGGGTAAAAAGAATAGTAATGCAAGTTGACGTGACACAATTTTCTTTAATTCAGGTTTACTTAAACCAACTTTTGCTATCATTTTATATTGTTGCTGATTTCGTTCTAAGTCTGTGTATAATCGGAAATATAAAAAGCTTGCGGCAAATGTAAAGAAAACAATGCCTATTAATACACTCATAATGGATGCAAGTCCAAAACCTTGTTTCATCATTAACCATGTAGAGATTAAAGAAGAAAAATTATATTGTTCGTTATATAATACAGGCTCATGTATACCCTCATTATCTTTCTGAAGAGTAGTCACAATTTTTTCAGCAACATTTTTTGTTTTCTCCCAATCTTTCACAATAAAACCATTAATAGTGGATTCACCACGGTCATTATCTGGATCCACTATCATTTGATTATATTTAGCATCTGGTACAATAATTAACGTTATGATTTTATCTTGTAATTCTTTCGGAGTGAGTATTTTATTTATATGCATATCTTGATTTATATTTCTATACACCAATTGAAAGTTATTTTGATTCGATTTTGTATTTGCGAATTTTCTTGCAGGTATGACAATACTATCATTTTCATCTTTTAAGCTTTCTTTTTCAAAACCAAATACATTAGCTAACTTATTATAATCACTTATTTTTATAACGCTTAATAATACATTACTGTTATAAAGAGTATCTGGAATTTGTTTTATTGAATAAGCTACTTGTTTGAATTTAAACCCACCATTATTCAGTTCGCTTTCAATTATTTTTAGATGTTCTTTTTCTAACTGGTTATTCTTATGAGACTGATAAGAAAATGCAAAAGGGCTATCCGATTCAGCCATGGAAGAATTGCCTAATCCCATACAAGTCCCTACTGCCGTGAAAGAAACGGCAGATATAATAGTGACCATAAAAAACATTTTTGCATTATCTTTTAATTGATACACTAAATCTGAGATGGTTAGTATGTTTGTTTTCTTAAAGAAAATATTTTCCCTTTTCTTTAATACACGTAACACATACACACTGAGCTGTGTAAATAAGAAGTACGTCCCAAGTACAACAAAGCTCACCCCTGTCGCCATCATGAATAATACATATTTCATATCCTTGTATTGAATTGCATTAACACTATGGAATACAGCCGTATATCCTAATCCAATACAAATAAGTGCGAATAAAGACAGCCAAAAGGATGATTTGGGTTCAGGTTTTGGCTTTTCTTCTGCTTTTATTAATTCTACTAATTGCTCTACATTTACTAGTCGAGAAGTGAAAAGTGAAATAAATAAAAATAATAAGAAGAAAGCTCCAAATGTTATTCCAATTGCTTTAAAAGGCATGTAAAATGGGAGTCCTTTATCAATCATTAGCAGATTGTTGCTCATAATTAAGATAAACTTAGAGAACGCCATTCCAATTGTAATTCCTGTTAAAATTGAAGCGATACCAATTATTATATTTTCAATAAATACTAATTTGTTCAATTGTGAACGTGACATCCCATGTAGCATTAGAATTCCAAAATCTTTTTTTCTTGTTTTTAAAAATGCACTTACAGAATATAGGATAAAGAAGAATGAGAAGAAAAATATTAACCCCTGCGATATCTGTAATCCTGACTTTGCAAATGTATTGATTGTTACACTGGCAGCAAGATCGCCTTGTAAATTAGGATGAAGTGCAAGTAATGCATAAGTAAAGAAAATCATAATAGCAAACGTACTACTTAAAAAATGAGCCAAATATGTTCGTTTACTTCGAATGACGTTATTAAATGCGAATTGTCGAAAAGTCATTTGCATTTCCTCCTAATAATGCTAAAACCTCTAGAATTTTTTGATAGAATACTTTGCGATTATCTCCACAATAAATCTCATTGTATAGCTGTCCATCTTTGATAAACACAATACGATCACAATAACTTGCAGCCATTGCATCATGTGTCACTAACATCATCGTTGTGCTATTATCTTTATTAAGCGTTGTCAATAATTCCATCACATCACTAGCAGATTTTGAATCCAGATTTCCTGTAGGCTCATCCGCAAGTAATAATTTCGGATTATGAATAGTAGCTCGTGCGATTGCTGTTCTTTGTGCCTGTCCACCAGAAATTTCATACGTACGTTTATCTAATATTTCAGTTATCCCTAGTTTTTCAGCAATAGCTTCCACTTTTCCTTCCATTTCTCTAGGACTTACACCATCAAGCGTAAGTGGCAGAACAATATTTTCTTTCACTGTCAATGTATTAAGGAGATTAAATGATTGAAAAACAAACCCTAATTCACGTCTTCGAAATAAAGACAACTGATTTGGAGATAACAGGTATGGATTTTCTCCATGAATTAAAACTTCTCCTGATGTTGGAGCATCTATAGTAGACACCATATTTAATAGCGTTGTTTTACCGCTACCAGATGGTCCCATAATTCCTACAAATTCACCTTTGTTTATTTTTAAATCAATATGGGATAATGCTGTATAAGAAATTTCCCCAGAATAAACCTTCCCTAAATCTGAAACATGTAGTATCTCCACAAGTATTTCACCTTCCATTTCTCTTTTCGATATATGAAGTGTAATCTATATTTAGTATGTCTCATATCGATTTCCCTAACATTTATCTAACAAGTTTGTAAGATTCAAAAGAAAAAACCGATGAAAAGTCTACCTTTCATCGGTTAACGAGAAGCATATGGGAATACGATTCTAACCTTTGTACCCTTACCTACCTCAGATTCTAGCTCAATCTTATGATTTAATTTTTCACATACCTCTTTAACAAGATATAATCCCATTCCCGTAGACTCTTTGAATTTTCTACCATTTTCTCCAGTATAAAATGGATTAAAAACACGTGGTAAATCAGCAATAGGAATACCCACTCCATAATCTCTTACTTCTAAAATAATTGCTCGTCCTTTTGAATACGCCGATACTATTACTTTCTCTTTCTTACTTGATGAATATTTAATTGCATTTGATAGTACTTGATTGAGTATAAATCGAAACCATTTCTTATCTGTTTCTACAATAAGATTCTGATCTACTTTTACCTCTGGATACACATAACTACGTATAAAAAGACGTTTATTTTCATGAATTACAGAATCAATCATTCCCCATAATTGCAATCTGTCTACATGAAAATCCTGTTCAAATGTTTCTAAACGTGCAACATATAAGACCATTTCTAATCCTTTTTTGATTCTTTCCGTTTCTTCATTAATACTTTCAAATCGGGAGTCATCTGCATCTTGTGTAATTAACTCAATAACAGAAAGCGGTGTTTTCATTTGATGAACCCATTGATTCATAAAAGTCATTTGTTCTTGTTGTTTTCGTTCCCATTTTTTTAATTGGTTTTGATAATATTGATATTGAGATTGTAGTAATGTTTCTAAGGCCATTGATAATGGAGTCAAATCACTATCTTTTATTGACTCATTTAAAGTTTCCATTGGTGTTGATAGACGCTTGTAGAATGAACGATGACTATAATAACGATATATTAAATAACCCATTAATAAAAAAACACCCAAAAATACAGAATATAATGCCGTCAAAATATGTGGATAACCATCAAACCAATATATAAAAAGAATGATAAGCAATTGGGCAAATGTATAACAAATGAGTGGAATATGTTCTTGTAAAAATAATTTCATTATTCCTTTCCTTCCTTCTCCCAAGTAGCATGTAAACGATATCCAGCACCACGAACTGTCTCCAGTGCATTTTCAATACCTAAATCTTGCAGTTTCCTTCTAATTCTACCTATATTTACACTCAATGTATTTTCGTCTATATATGAACTATCCCATAGTTGTTCTAAAATCACTTCACGTTTTACAAGGAGCGGAGACTTTGTTATTAATATTTCTAATAAAGTTGTTTCTTTTCTAGTAAGTAAAGTTGTCTTATCATTTAATTGAAGTTCCATTCTTTCTGGGAACAGGAATAATCCCGATTGCTCAACTATTCGTTCTTTTACTTTAGGAGCATATTCACCGTATGCTCTTCTGAGTTGACTACGGATTTTAGACATTACAACCTCATAATAAAAAGGTTTTGTAATGTAATCATCGCCACCATTTTCTAAAGCCATAACTTGATCCATCTCTCCACTCCTTGCAGACAAAAATATAATTGGACAAGTAGAAATAGCTCGTATTTGACGACACCAATAATAACCATCAAAATTAGGTAAATTTACATCTAATAGCACTACATCTGGTTTTACCTCTTGAAATATATCTAAGACATTTTCGAAATCCGCTATAATAACACTTTGGTATCCATATTTTTTAATATGAGTTCCCAATAATTCAGCAATTTTCATATCATCTTCTACAATCATGATTGTATTCATAACATACTCTCCTTTAATTTAGGCGCAATTTCTAAAGTCCATTTGTTATTTAATATTTTACTTATGTAAAAAAGATGATATCTTACCTACCCCCTTAAATGCAATAAGTATCCAATAAAGCGTATATTTGTTGTTACTTAATTAATAATTTCAATAGGGATTGTTTCTATCTTTTTTCTTTACTTAAGTAGATTCTTTTTAAAATACACAAAAAGACCATCACAGTATTGTGACGGATAAACGGGAAAATATTAATAACTAATTACTATTATTATTTATTTGTCACTTTTAAAGCTTCTAACACTATCTTTGTTGCTTCTGCAATAAGCTTATCACCGTATTTAGCATCCACTTTATCATGTTTAGAAAGTATCACAATTATTTGGTGACCAAACAATTGTGATATCATTTCGGGTTCCATAAGATTCCGAACAAGTCTTATCAGCTACTTCCCACCCTCCTGGAACTCCAGCACGAATTAAGTTGTCTCCCGTAGTATTCCTTTTCATCCAATCTATTAATAAATCCCGTTTCTCAGATGAAAGCACATCTCCTAGCGTAAAAACCTGAAGACTAGCAGCTAATGTCTTTTGGGTACTAGTATCATGGGTGTCTCCTGAATACACTTCGTTTAACTCTGGTTCAAAACGTTCAGTATTTTTAACGGTATCTCCTATTTCTCTCATTGATTTTTGGAATTCATTAGGTCCACCTAATTGTTTAAGAATAAGATTTTGTGCAGTATTATCACTTTATCGAAGGGTAGCATCTGCAAGATCTTTCAGAATCATACCTGTATCAACATTCTTCAAAAATATAAACCCGTTAGGTTTATTTCATATGCAAAACTTTAAATTCCCTACATGTAGCCTAAAAAAAGAAATAACCTCTACTATAATTGATGTTGTATTTTCTTACCTTGATAGCGATGTGGCGGTCCCCCTTTAACTACTATAGATGGTGTTGCAAAACTCATAAA
>NZ_JXIS01000011.1:0-5992 GCF_000836715.1 Bacillus sp. L_1B0_5
ACCCCTAAAGGGTTTCCCAACACTCTGTAAAAAGAGATCGGATATTCCGATCTCTTTTTCGCGTAAGGTTTAAAGATTAGATGCTACTCCAACTCATATTCATTTTATTTTAAATAATAAGAAAATTAAATTTTATTATTTGTTTCTCAATATATTTCGATTGTTTTTATTTTATGCTATACCAATCAAACGTATTGTTCGATTATATTATTTGGAAGCCTTAGCATATGAACGCTCTCTGATTTCGGCGCAAAGTTGATCCATTTGTTGTTCTGTAAATTCTTCTTCTCTTATGTCTCCAAATGTTGCTGAACCAAGAAATATTTCATCATCACAGTTGATGTCCCAGGATTCAAAAGGTTTCTCACCTTTTGAAACTTTCTTAGTGAACCGCGTCCATTTACCATCAATGCATACTAAATTATTCCAGGGTTTGTTATACAATATTCGAAGTGTAAACTCTTTTTCAGAGTAATAAAAATCGTATATTTCCTCTTTTGCGATAAATTTAGACCAATCAATCTTAATTTCTTTTTCTTTTTCAGGTATTTGTCTAGGAGTTGTTTCTTGAAGTGTATACGAATGGAATGGGAATGAAACTAATTCTTCACCTTCTATGTCTTTCATAATCCAAAAGTTATTTTTATCGTCGCCAGAATAATATCGATACCATTCACCGGTATGTGTTTTGAATACGTGTTCAGTATGTTTTTTTGTTTCTTTGTAGTATGTTTCTACAATACACAGGTTTACAAAGCGTCTTGTAGTATCATATGTAATTGATGTACAAGAAAGTTCTTCTTCCCCTATAAACCACTTTTTTATTTCACCATTACACTCAAACTCATATCCTTCATAACGTGCGAAATCTAAAGGATTAGAATAGTCATTGGCGTATTTTTCTGAAGTGAATAATTCTTTTAATTCTAGGGCTGCTTTTAATGGTAGCTTATCTAATGATAATAATTTTTTGATGTCATTATCAATTTGAATATTATAAGGCGATAGAATTTTTTTGATCGCTTCTTTTAATCCTAAATCATCAAAAAACAAACATTCATACTCATCTGGATTAAAAGAACTTTCAAGTACCAAACAATCCATGTCTGATGCATCTTCCATGTTAATCCATTTTTTAGGGTGTTGTAAGTCACCTTTTTTAATAAGATATCCATTTAATTGTATGTATGTTTGAATCTTTTCAGCAGGAAATACCACATAATCATAATTAGAGTTGTCTACTTCAAATATTCTTCTTCCATCTAGTAAAATTTTCATCTTGTTGCCCCCTTATATTTTTAAAATTTTCTATATTATTTTACCATCTAATGATATCTTGGTCCTTTTTTATACAAGTTTTTTTGTAGGACATGAAAACCAATCTTTTTTTAAAAGGCTTATTTTATTTTTGGTAGACAACAAATGACAACGTATATCAGACAATCAGTGATGAATATTATTTACCAAAGTAATTACCAAAGTGGATATCAACCTTATAACCAAAGAATCTATCATGATAGCACTATCAAAAGAAATCTTCGATTATCATAGGTTTTTAGGGGATTTTGAGTTTTGTTTATAGTAGGAGGAATGGAATGAAAAAAAGGAGGGGGAACAATGAATAATTCTTATGAAATTATCGGTAATCAAATTAAATATTATTTGAGGGATGATCCAACAAGAGGATGGAACAACATACCTAGTCCGCAATTTCCAAGTGTGAAAGAAATTAAAGAATGGTGTGGAAGTTCAACAAACGAAATTATGTGTGGGTGGGATGCACTTAATCAAAATGCAATGAGTACAACGGATACAACAGATTTTTTATATAGGTGGATTAGTTGGTATGTGACAGAGCCATTAGACAGTACAGCGCGAGAAATACGAAAGTTACCAGATGAACTTGCAAGTTTCATAACACATGTACCTGTTGATACATTGGAACTCATTAAGAATACCTCTCATATGGTGTTAGATTGTATATGCTTTGTATTAGACTGGATACCAAATTTGTTAACAATATTCTCTTTTTAGGAGGGAGAACATGCTGAATCGAAAAGAAACAATTTCTTTTCAAGCCTTTATGGACCAATCTTATAAGAAGAAAAAGCAAACAAAAATATATAGCATTGGCCCTATTAGTCCGTTCGCATTTTTTCATATGTCATCACCGCTTGTTCATACGTATGTAGCCCTGGGAATAGTAGGCGGTCTTACAATTGGAGCTGTTTTATTGGAGAAATATTTAGTACGAAATGATTATGTTTTTGCATCCAATCTCCTGTCTAATGGTCTGTATTATGGTGTAAGAATTGGAGGCATTGGATTCATTGGTTATGTATTTATTCGCACTTTACTTATGTTGTAAGGAGGGTGAACAATGAAAAGGTGGTTAAAAAAGAAAAAATATAAATATCAGTTAGAAGAAGTATTTAAGAAAGCAAAGCTATACGATGAACACATTACACGAGGTGGAAAGGTCCCCATTTATCCTACGATTCATGATGTTTACGAAGGGAAAGAAAGTGTACGGTACACTTTTACATTGCCAAACGGAGTTGATCCAGCTCAAATTCATAAGAAATGGTTTTGTTTTCAACAAATACTAGGCGAAAATCTTATGATGGAAGGCAATATTAAAAAGTTCGTACTCCATGTATTTCATTCTAATGCAAGTTTACAGCCTTACGATTACAGTTATAAACAATGGCAGCCATTATTGAAACAATATCGTCTTCCTGTGGTAGTAGGGCGGGACCAATTCGGGAATGCGATTGTGTATGATATGGTTGATTCAAATACACCTCATTTACTGATTGCGGGAGAAACAGGAAGCGGAAAAAGTAGTATGGTGCGCGTGATTTTAGCCACATTAATCCAACATATGTCACCAGAGCATTTACATTTGTACCTGGGGGACTTGAAAAATTCAGAGTTTCATTTTTTAAGAAGAGTGAAGCACGTGAAGTATGTTTGCATGGAAGAACATGAAATGATGAACATGTTATCAAAATTATGGAAAGAGGTATTGCATAGAAGAAAGTTAATGGAAGAATATGAGCTGGGTCATATTGATGAATACAACCAAATAAAAAAAGATAAACCTTTACCCTATCTTTTTATTGCCATTGATGAAGTAGCAATGCTACAGGACGAAAAGGAATGTGTCACCATAATAGAAAAAATATCAGCTGTCGGCAGATCGCTTGGTATCTTCCTCATGCTAAGTATGCAACGTCCAGATGCAAAAATACTTGATGGTAAGTTAAAGCTCAATTTGACGGTAAGAATGGGCTTTAAATGTGCGGATTTAATTAATAGTAACATTGTGGGGACACCTGGATCAGAAAATTTAAGTCAATCGGGGCAAATGATTTTAAAATTAGATGGTTTAAAAAAGGTGCAGGCTCCTTTTTTGGCATTGGACCAGGCAAAAGAAATAATAGAACCGTATCGTTTATCTAAAGAGCAAAGTGTAAAGAAAGAAGAACAGGAGCATCAAGAAGATAAAATCTTTGGGGTGTTAGATGATGCTAACGAATAGAGATAAGCAAATTATAGGCCATTTACAGCAATTTAGATGTATGTCGCGTGATGATATTATTGATCTTCATTTTAGAAATGTGAAAAATGCAGTAACATGCTGTAATACTGTTACAAAGCGGTTAAGTCGCGAAGGATATATTGATGTAGATACATCACAACGTCCATACGTGTATTTTCCTTATCCAAATACCATTCGTAAAGGAAGCCAAAAGGTACGTCACTTTTTAGCAATTGTGGATGTATATAAGCAGTTATTACGAATCGAAAGACCGAAAATATTTCAAGTAGAACCTAAATATAAAAAAGGTTATATGGAACCCGATATATTTACCATTTGGCGCAAAAGTCCATTTTTTATAGAAGTCCAGAACTCCATTTATAATAAGGCTACGATCCAAACGAAAATAAAACGATATGAATCATATTTTCGTAGCATGGAATGGAAAAAAGAATCGTGGCAACCAAAACATAATATGGTATTTCCCTCACTTTTAATCCTTACTGACCTCAAATATCCAATCTCTAGTTCTAACTTTCGTATTTTTCAAGCGCCCTCTATTCAGCATTTTCTTGCACAAGTACAGCAACCTAAAGACATTTCGGTTCAAATAGGTTCAGTCAAAGCAAAATTATGAAAGCACAAGATATTGTTTCTTGTGCTTTTTACATATCCCAAAAATCATTAATTCTAGCGTGAGGATCAATTTTTCTGATAGTATGTAATAGTTTTTTCATGATTTCAGGTTTGGGGATATAATCTGTGTCTCTACATGCTTTACTAATTGTTTTTGTAGACACTTTAGATTTTTTTGCTAGCTCTTGTTGTTCAATTCCTTGCCGATCTAACCACTTTTTTAGTTTGGTCCTATTTTTGCGGAAAAACATTCTTCTCACTCCCATAACTTTAATTTTTTATTTACAATTATGGACAGGAATGAGAACTTACATACACTCCAATTTACCCTAAGGTAAATTGGAGTGTAAAAAGGTTCGATTTATAAATCTTTCACACGAACGATTTATTGATAATTTCACTTGGAATGAGGTATACATACAATGCAAAGATTTGACTTACGCATCATACAACAAATCTTTGCAAAGCACTTTCCAAAGAAATTTATCTTAATCTGTGTCTAGAGAATATGAAAAAGGACTACTTTGTTTTACTTGTATAAGGTAAGTAAATGGAAAATGAATAAATAGAAAGGCTGTGGGTATATTACGTTTTGAGCATTGACTCAAAATTGTTATTGGAGTGGAAAAAATGACAGGTTTATTGGTTGTATTGTGTTGCACAATTATATTTTTTCTTTTAGCACAAATTCTCACTCCATCATCTATTTATAATCCTAATAATGATTCACAACGGGTGAAATGCTCTAACAAATTAGAGAAGAGAGTATATGATGCATTGCGCTTTAAGGGATATTATCCAATTGTGCAATATAAAGTACCGAATAAACGTTTTAAGTTAGATTTTGCGTTTTTTTCTCCAAATGGCTTAAAAATAGATGTAGAAATTGATGGGCCTTTTCATCGAACACCAGAAGGAATAAAACGAGACAGAAAAAGAGATAAATACATGAAAACAAGTGGTTGGAAAGTGATTCGTATTACTGATATTTCTTTAAATAATGGATTTGAAAAACAAATACTTTTGTTGATAGCAACTTTAAATGAATTAGGAATAGAACCCTCTACAAAATCAGAACTTGTTTTGTTAGAAGAAAAATGAAGACGTATGATGAAATTATCATATGCCTTCATTTTTTGAAAAGAGCTTAGACCAGAATCCTGGTTTTTCTTTTGGGGCATTAAGAACTTGTTTACTTTCTTTTAGCTCTACGTGTAATTGTTCAATTTGTTTAGATTGTTCTTGTAACAGTTTTTTTTGCTCAATCATTTCATTTGAAATAACACCTAACATTTGCTTTAACTCACTATTTTCTTGTGTTAAATCCTGTAACACACTCATTACATTTTCATAACGCGTTATATGATGCTCGTTTTCGTCTGTAACGGGGGGCGTAATGGACGCTAATTCGTTAGGGGGATTCATTGATATAATAGCGTTTGCGGCATCATCAAGCGTCATAGACTTACTTTTACTTAATTCTTGTATTTTTCTTAGAATTATAACGTCCTTGTCAAAAAAACCGCGTTGGTCATGGTCGTTACGGTGGAAGTTATAGCCGCGGTCTTCTAATAAACGGGCATACTTACGTATAGTTCCTTCTTTAACTCCTAATAATTCAGCAACTTCGCGCGTCCAATAAACATTTTGTATATCTGTTACGGCGTCACGTGACACGTCACATACACCTCCTTTTCGGATAATATTATACACTTTTTAATAGAATCCTTGTGTATTTAATAAAAAAAGAGTTGTTCTTATAAAGAACAACTCTTTTTGATTGAATTATGCATATGGATCATCTTCTAAATC
>NZ_JXIS01000110.1:0-2986 GCF_000836715.1 Bacillus sp. L_1B0_5
CATATTATATGGTTAAGTCCTCGATCTATTAGTATTCGTCAGCTCCACATGTCACCATGCTTCCACCTCGAACCTATCAACCTGATCATCTTTCAGGGATCTTACTAGCTTACGCTATGGGAAATCTCATCTTGAGGGGGGCTTCATGCTTAGATGCTTTCAGCACTTATCCCTTCCGCACATAGCTACCCAGCTATGCCCTTGGCAGAACAACTGGTACACCAGCGGTGCGTCCATCCCGGTCCTCTCGTACTAAGGACAGCTCCTCTCAAATTTCCTACGCCCACGACGGATAGGGACCGAACTGTCTCACGACGTTCTGAACCCAGCTCGCGTACCGCTTTAATGGGCGAACAGCCCAACCCTTGGGACCGACTACAGCCCCAGGATGCGATGAGCCGACATCGAGGTGCCAAACCTCCCCGTCGATGTGGACTCTTGGGGGAGATAAGCCTGTTATCCCCGGGGTAGCTTTTATCCGTTGAGCGATGGCCCTTCCATGCGGAACCACCGGATCACTAAGCCCGACTTTCGTCCCTGCTCGACTTGTAGGTCTCGCAGTCAAGCTCCCTTATGCCTTTGCACTCTACGAATGATTTCCAACCATTCTGAGGGAACCTTTGGGCGCCTCCGTTACACTTTAGGAGGCGACCGCCCCAGTCAAACTGCCCACCTGACACTGTCTCCCGGGTCGATAAGACCCGTAGGTTAGAATTTCAATACAGTCAGGGCGGTATCCCACCAGCGCCTCCACCGAAGCTAGCGCTCCGGTTTCAATGGCTCCCGCCTATCCTGTACAAACTGTACCAAAATTCAATATCAGGCTACAGTAAAGCTCCACGGGGTCTTTCCGTCCTGTCGCGGGTAACCTGCATCTTCACAGGTACTATAATTTCACCGAGTCTCTGGTTGAGACAGTGCCCAAATCGTTACACCTTTCGTGCGGGTCGGAACTTACCCGACAAGGAATTTCGCTACCTTAGGACCGTTATAGTTACGGCCGCCGTTTACTGGGGCTTCAGTTCAGAGCTTCGCTTACGCTAACCCCTCTCCTTAACCTTCCAGCACCGGGCAGGTGTCACCCCCTATACTTCGCCTTACGGCTTCGCAGAGAGCTGTGTTTTTGCTAAACAGTCGCTTGGGCCTATTCACTGCGGCTTTCCGTTAAGAAAGCACCCCTTCTCCCGAAGTTACGGGGTCATTTTGCCGAGTTCCTTAACCAGAGTTCTCTCGCACACCTTAGGATTCTCTCCTCGCCTACCTGTGTCGGTTTGCGGTACAGGCACCTTTTATCTCGCTAGAAGCTTTTCTTGGCAGCGGGGAATCAAAGACTTCGCTCCATAAGGAGCTTCCCCATCACAGCTCAGCCTTCACGATAAGCGGATTTGCCTACTTATCAGCCTAACTGCTTGGACGTGCACAACCAATCGCACGCTTCTTCTATCCTTCTGCGTCCCTCCATTGCTCAAACGATAAAGAGGTGGTACAGGAATATCAACCTGTTGTCCATCGCCTACGCCTGTCGGCCTCGGCTTAGGTCCTGACTAACCCTGAGCGGACGAGCCTTCCTCAGGAAACCTTAGGCATTCGGTGGACGGGATTCTCACCCGTCTTTCGCTACTCATACCGGCATTCTCACTTCTAAGCGCTCCACCAGTCCTTCCGGTCTGACTTCACTGCACTTAGAACGCTCCCCTACCACTGATACCATTGGTATCAATTCGCAGCTTCGGTGGTGTATTTAGCCCCGGTACATTTTCGGCGCAGAGTCACTCGACTAGTGAGCTATTACGCACTCTTTAAATGGTGGCTGCTTCTAAGCCAACATCCTAGTTGTCTAAGCAACTCCACATCCTTTTCCACTTAATACACACTTTGGGACCTTAGCTGGCGATCTGGGCTGTTTCCCTCTTGACTACGGATCTTATCACTCGCAGTCTGACTCCTAAGGATAAGTCATTGGCATTCGGAGTTTGACTGAATTCGGTAATCCGATGAGGACCCCTAGTTCAATCAGTGCTCTACCTCCAAGACTCTTACACTTAAGGCTAGCCCTAAAGCTATTTCGGGGAGAACCAGCTATCTCCAGGTTCGATTGGAATTTCTCCGCTACCCACACCTCATCCCCGCACTTTTCAACGTGCGTGGGTTCGGGCCTCCATTCAGTGTTACCTGAACTTCACCCTGGACATGGGTAGATCACCTGGTTTCGGGTCTACGACCACGTACTAAACGCCCTATTCAGACTCGCTTTCGCTGCGGCTCCGCCTCTTCAGCTTAACCTTGCACGGGATCGTAACTCGCCGGTTCATTCTACAAAAGGCACGCCATCACCCATTAACGGGCTCTGACTATTTGTAGGCACACGGTTTCAGGATCTCTTTCACTCCCCTTCCGGGGTGCTTTTCACCTTTCCCTCACGGTACTGGTTCACTATCGATCACTAGGGAGTATTTAGCCTTGGGAGATGGTCCTCCCAGATTCCGACGGAATTTCACGTGTTCCGCCGTACTCAGGATACATTCAAGAGAGAACGAAGTTTCGACTACGGGGTTGTTACCCTCTACGACGGACCTTTCCAGGTCGCTTCGTCTACCTCGTTCCTTTGTAACTCCGTATAGAATGTCCTACAACCCCAAGAGGCAAGCCTCTTGGTTTGGGCTATGTTCCGTTTCGCTCGCCGCTACTCAGGAAATCGCATTTGCTTTCTCTTCCTCCAGGTACTTAGATGTTTCAGTTCCCTGGGTCTGTCTTCCATACCCTATGTATTCAGGTAAGGATACCATACCATTACGTATAGTGGGTTTCCCCATTCGGAAATCTTCGGATCAAAGCTTACTTACAGCTCCCCGAAGCATATCGGCGTTAGTCCCGTCCTTCATCGACTCCTAGTGTCAAGGCATCCACCGTGCGCCCTTTCTAACTTAACCAAACTAAAATTAAAAAAATATGAGCTACACTGTTATCTAGTTTTCAAAGAACATAC
>NZ_JXIS01000111.1:0-7806 GCF_000836715.1 Bacillus sp. L_1B0_5
TTAACTTAATTCCATTATATGCTAAACCCTTCTATAAAGTCAATACAATTACACATAAATTAATACAATTTAATACAAGTCAATACAAAAATATCAGTAAAAATCCATAAAAATCATTAAAATACAAGTGTTTTTCATATTGATTCGTATTAACTTGTATTGATTTGTATTGACTTTTTCATGATTTAATTATTTTTGAATCGTAGGGCCGATTGTATTCTTAAAATAACCATCTTTATCAAATTACAAAACCGCAATTTAAGTAAGTGGTCCTCGCCAATCTTCCCTAAACTTTTTAATCACTCAACAAAATTGAATAATATTATTCAATTTTGTTATAATCAAGATAGATATTTTTAATAATATTATTCAAAAGGAGGAGACTATGACTACTATAAAAGCAGTTACCCATGAGCTCCATAAAGCTTTTGAGCTATTTAATAAGAGATTTTTTGAAAATAAACTATCTACACCAGCTATCACAATTCAAACTTCACTCCACAATAAATTAAGTATGGGCTGGTGTTCTGTTCGACCTATTTGGAGCGATAAAAAAGGGGGAATTAAACTATATGAAATTAACATAAGTGCAGAATATGTAAACCATGATTTCTTTGAAACGATGGATACACTCATGCATGAAATGGTGCATTTGTATAATAATGTTCATGGTATTAAGGACTGTTCACGAAATGAAACTTACCATAACAAGCACTTTAAAGAGCGTGCAATAAAAAGTGGTTTTGAGTATGAAAGTGATAAACCAGATCCTAAGTACGGGTGGTCATTTGCAAGACTCTCACAAGAAACCAAAGACATTATCTCTAAGATGGATATAGACCAATCAGTTTTCACCATATCTAGACGTATGCCTCGCTATTTAAAACCCGTAGAATTTGCTTCAAACGATTCAGAAATGAATATTGAGACAGAAATAGAAGAATTCCAAACAGTAGCAAAGAAAACCACATGGAAATGGACGTGTCCAAAATGCAATCTTATTGTCCGATCCACCAAGCCATATGTAAATATTAAATGTGGTGATTGTGAGTTAACTCTGTTAGGTGAAGACAATTAAAATTCATCCTTAAAGGTATATCTTAACAAACGGTGGTTCGCTTTTCCTATTAGTGAGAGTAATATTCCAGTCGATATTTTAAAACACATCGACTTTTCAGTTTCAAATGGTCCCCATTTAGCTGAATACATAAAAAAGCCCTGGTTTTGATTTGATCAGGGCTTTTTTGTTTATATGAAACTCTTTTTATTGCTGTGTATTCCAGAATTGAACGTATCTATGCAAGGCCTCAATGCTTTTTAATCCCAAAAACGCTTTGATTTCAATGGGTTTCATGCCATTCTGTAGCGCATTTAATATAAAACGGTTCCGTAGCATAGTAGGCGTTACATGGATTTCAGCGCGTTTCGCTTCTTTTTGTAACATGCGTTGTACAGCGATTCGAGTTAAAGCGGCGGGTTGATCGTTTTCATAGTCCCAGCGGAATGTTTGCGGGCCGAAATCAAAAGCTATAAAGAAGGAATCACCCGTTTGTTGGCGTGGCCTTACAAGATTAGGAATCTTGTTGTAATACGATAAGGCAAGTTTTACATGCTCTTTTGAAAGGGTAATAGATCGTTTATGGGCGTGTAGCCCTCCTGGGGTAATCGTATTCGTCCCAAAGTGTACATCATGCATAGAAAGTGTGAGTATGTCCTGGATGGATAGTCCGTAATCTAACATAAAATGAACCAATAAAAGGTTACGTTCCAAAATAAATTTTCTGCCTGACGCCTGGTAGTCGGTTAACCCGTTATAACTACGCAAGACGCGGAATAGCTTTCTAATTTCTTTGTCTGATGCAAAGTGTTTAGAAGTCAGTCCAGGAGGGGAGACATCACTTTTTAAGTCCTGGGCCGCGCCATGAAATTGCAAAAAGTTAATCAGAATGCCTCGTACACGCTTTACATTAGAAACCGACGCTCCACGTTCCTTTTTAAGCGCTTTTAAGTATCTATCTAATACTTTTACATCAAAAGAACGGAAAAGCGATTCTGGAGGTGATTTGACGTGTTTTTGAATCCAAGACGTGAAAAGCGAGAGATCGTAGCGATATTGTTTAACAGTGGAGGATTTACGGCCATGTTTTAACAGATCAGCAAGGAAAAAATCAACAGAAAGTTCCCAAGTCATTTTTATATACTCCTTTGTCCTAAAAATTGTGTACCGCAATTATATACGAGAACCATAGAAACAAGCAATAGGGGATTCTAGGTCGAGGTGTTTTTTTTCTTTTTTGTTGGGCTGTGGGATTCCAGAGCCCTGACATTGCGGGGCTACGCAGCGACATATGGGCATGGCTAGACAGGGCGTGGAGTTGTGATATAGGGGTATATATAGATGTATTGGAGTGAGTGGAAGGCGAATGATGAGCCGATGTTGAGGGAAGACGATATGCGAGGAATGGGAATGGCCGCCGCCCCGTCTACGTAGTTTTATAAAAATCTGCCTGTCAACGGAATCTGATTCATAGCTGAATCAAGATACCCTTAACAGGAGAGCTTCAAGGTAAATCTAAGTTTCTAAATATTCCACGTAACCTAGTGTTATCAATGAGTTTAAGATAAGAATAAGTTCAGAATAACCTAAGTATGTTGTCGCAACTAATTCTGTAGATTTATCTCATATTATTCTGAATTAATTCTGAGGTTATTCTTTTTGTCGAAATGCTCATAATGAACAGAAATGATCGTTTGTTTTTAGAGTGCTGTACTATATATTTAGGGTGAAAATCACGAATATTAGTATTTATACTATCTACAGATATTCGGTGTTCCCTAGATTTGTAGATTAAATAACAAGAAGAGTTCTATTTTGGTATTTAGTTTGATCTGGAGGATATGTTTAAAAATCTAGAAAATTATAGTTCCCAATATGGGATACTTTATTATAATAAATCTTGTTTTAAAAAAAATTAAAATGATTAAATATATTAGGATTTATTTTTGCTCAATGAGCCTTACTCTTACAAGGGATTAGAAAATTATTCTTATTTAATTACTGATTTAAGAGCAGGTTCAATTCGAGTTTAAATTCATAGTGGATTTGTTATGAAAAACACTATGAATTTAAAAAATATAATAGATTAATAATATGTTTAATCTATTACAATAAAGAATGGCATGACAAAAAGCCTTGTTAGGGATGAATTTTTTGAACAAGGCTATTAAACAATTATTTTTTTGTGGAAAATGAGATTTAGGCGTTTGGATCAAGCATTTTTTGGAATAAATCGAATCGGATTGTCTTCTTAATTGATTTTCTCAATCCTATATTTTGTATGTTTTCTTTTGCTTTTTCCTCTCTACGCTCTCTATTTGCGGTTATCTGTTTTGTATAGATTTTCATGAAATGTGCAGGTGTACTCTCTTGTGATTTGTTTATCTCAAAATACTGTACACAATCTTCAAAAGTCTTTCTGGCCTCCCAATCTATATCTGGCGGCATACGAACCGCAATTGTATACGCATCTTTTTCAGTAATATTTGTATTTTTACTTAAAATGTACAGATAAAGTTTCTGTTGCTCTTCACTCATCCATTCATCCATTTCTTGAAATCGTAATTCTAAATTGCCAACTGGATCAGCAGCATTCTCTGGCTCTTTTTCTTCTAATTCTCCATTTGCAGGAGCCATAGAATCCAATATATCTACGCCCTGGCATGTAGGCACAGTTGGTTTTTCAGTTTGATCTGTAGGTTTTTCCTGTTTTTTACTTAGTTTTTTAGATAGAAACTTTGTAAATGTAGAAAAAATATCAATGGAAAACGCCCATTTTTGCTTAAAATATTCAATGATTTTTAAATAATTGGTATTGAGGCTTAATATGTAAATAGATGGTGCAATCTTACCATGACGTCTTGTTTTGATTTGATGGCATACTTCAAGGTCCTCTAACCAATTCAGAATAAAGTTGATGATTGGCACAGAAATACCCGATTTTTCACTGATTTGATTCTGTCTCATTTGAGAGTAGCCTTCTTGTACAAGGTAAGATAACACAACTTCCAATGCCTTATAGCGGCGTGGTGTTTGTACGAAGAAATCTTTAGTGGTTTTACCTTCTGTATCTAAAAGAATTAGATCAATAGCTTTAATTACTTTTTGTACTGTTTTATTGATAGCTCCTGTAGGAACATGAACCAGGTGTGGACTTAATTCTCGTTTTGCTGTACTTAGCAAAAAATTATTTAGTAGCACAAAAAAACCTCCTATTTTTCCCACCGCAAATAAACAGGAAAAACAGAGGTTTTATATTCACATTGTATATGCATTATGATATAATTTTAGTATCAAGTATGATACTAAAGAAAAACACATATATTTATAGTGTGAATTTAAAACCCTATCTTAGGAGTTTTAAATTGGTTCCGGTCGCCAAACTAGAAGCCAATTTAAAACTGGGCGGTGGGGTTTTATTTTTTTTGGTCTCGATTGATGAAAATTTTAAAAAAGCTTGTTTTTCTTGAATAAGTTATTTTTATTTTACAATTCTATTTAAATAATATCAACACTATAAGTTCATATTTCAAGATTAGGTGCAAAAATAAGAGAATTTCTCTCTCTTTTTTCACTTCATTAAATTCAGAAAATTCAAAAAATATTTGAGAAAACACTTGTTCTTGGGTATTATGGTATAATTTTCTTACTTATACATACGTTTCTGAATATTCGCGAAAAAAGACGAGGTGAAAGTCTACTATGAAGAAATTAGCTAAAGAAATTGATAATCATTTATCATTTAAAAATAAGACGTACACTGATCTTGCAAAAGAAATTGGAGTTGCCAAATCTACAATTTCTAATTGGATAAATAAAGGTAAGGAAATATCCGTATATACATTTTCGAAAATTGCTTATGTCATTTTCGAAAATGACAAGGAAAAACAAGAGCAAAAGATAATTGAGTATTTAGATACTTTAGAGGATAGATTAAATATAAATGTGAGGGTTGCATTTGCACTTGCTCATTTGAATGATCACTTGGTATTAATGAAATATCTTTATGAAGTATGTAAAAACAGTAAGGATTTTGAAATGAGACGATTTACGGATATTTTTGATTTATATATTGATCGTTTGAACGGGAAAAATGTCAGAGAAGTGTATTTGGGTATTCAAAAAGCTAGAAATTCAAGTACTGATGTAGAAATTTTTTGTGATATACTGAGTATGTTAATCCTTTGTGATTTAGGTGATTTTGGGTTAATGGAAGGTTATAAGTCGAGAGTCGAGATTAATATAATGGATGATAAATTAGTAACGAATAATTATTTAAAAAGTTTATACGAATTTTGGATGAAAGAGTTATGGAGCTATTCAATACTAAGGAAAGATAATGTTCTAGAATTTGAAAGGGAAAATAGAGAATTAAGGACACATAAGGATATAAATTTCTTTCCTGTTATGGAAGCTTTGTTGAATATCAGGAGCGGAGAAAAATTCATGTTTTCTGATTATAAAGAATCTTTGCGTTTCTTTCAGGAAGCATTAAATGTATTGGAAGGTGCTAAGGGTAGTTTAAAATATGATATAGCTCAAAATAATATTAACTTCATTAGAATTTTTTGGTGGAAAGATTTAGATAAAATAGATTTTGATAAATTACATCCGGCGGAGTACGCTTTATTTTTAGTTAAAAAAGGAAAGCTACAACAAGCAATAAATATACTAGAAGGAATCAGATTAAAAAAGAAAATGTTAACACCACTTCAAACGTGTTATCTGGGAATGGCTAAAAAGGATATACATTTAATTAAGAAGTCTATTGATATGTTTAAAGCTAATAATGATTTTTTATACGTAAAATTCGCAGAATCTGTATATAATGAATATATAGAAAAAATAATATAGTTATCAAGGGATGGTGAGAAAAAGGTGAAAAAGTTATATATATTAATAGTAGCCGCTATACTGTTATTAACCTTAGTGAATAGTTCACTTGGTAAAATGGAAACACAACAGTACTCCCAACAAGCTAAAAACTCCGGGAAAGAGTATACGCTGTATAGAATGATGGTCGATCCTGGTGGCGGTGGATAATTTTTCCAATTTATATTAAGTTTTATATTTTTACAAAAGACATCGTTTTGAACGGTGTCTTTTGTGATTTTATAAACTGTTTTATAAATCCTAACATAGGGGATTGTGAAACTTTTGTGTTATTTTTCACAATGTAAAAATAAAAAATGGAGGGCTAAACATGGGGAGAATGGGATTAAGTGAAAATGAATTAGTGGAGATTGTAAAAACAATTGATTTACAAACTTTTAGTGAAATAGTGGAGTTATGTGCGAGTTATGAACAAGAAGAATAGGAGAACCTCATTCCAGAGGCTCTCTTATTCTTCTTGTTCAACTTGTGTTTTTAATTGGCTGGCATACTTTAATAATTCTTCTTCAATACGAGGTTTATGTTTATCTGGTACACTCATGTATCTTTCATAGAGAAGTCTCGCTAAACGTTCAACAGGATCTTCTCCTTTAATACTTTTTAAGAGATCTTCATCAGGAATTTCATTTTTTAATAAAGAAGGGACACTGACATTTAAGTAACTAGCAATTTCCTCTAATTTATTCAAACGTGGCTTTTTTTCTCCAGTTTCCCAACTAGATACAGTTCTATATGTAGTATTTAAATCTTCAGCCATTTCTTTTCGGCTAACTCCTTTTATAGCTCTTAATTTTTTTATATTTTTCCCTACAACGTTTTCATCAATTGTCATTTTAATTATCACTCCAATTTCGCAATTTTAGCACAGTAAAATAATATTTTTCAAAAAATACACTAAAAGTGTTTAAAATATGAACTTTAAGTGTTGACTTTCGGCTTTAAGCCGAATACAATGTAATTAAGGGAAGGGAGGGTGAAAAATGCTAGCGTCAGAAAATAAAACCATTGTACGAGAATATAGGGAATCCAAAGGTTTAAGTATTAAGGAAGTTTCTAAAGGCGCTAAAATTCCAATCGGTACATTATATGATGTTGAAATTGGGAGAAGGAGTCTCAAAGCTAATAAAGCCAAAAAAATGGCTGATTTTCTTGAAATTCCAATCGAGAAACTTTTCATACCAACATATTATCGTGCAATACCCATCACAGATTGAATAAACCTCATGTTATTGGTTACATCTATTTTGTTCATATTCCTACTAAATGTTATTGTAAATGAAATTCGGCTAAAAGACGAAGTAATTATACCTAAAGTCTAATGTTCCATATTTAGAAGAGTTAAATTCTAAATATTCCGACCTTTGAAAACTGAATAATCTAAAGGAGCTGTAAAAATGGTTTTGAAACGATCGTATCAAACACTACTACTCTTTACGAGTGTACTTTTATTTGTGATGAGCTTCTTGATTCCGCTGAATCAAGCTAGTGCGGAGGTAATCAATCGAGAAAAGTATCAGATGGATTGGGCCTATAGTCCGCAATATGGGAAAGATGTTCGTACAGAGCTTCTAAAGAACGCGAGTGGTCAAATTGCGTATTGCCTAGTATACGGTTTAAAATCCCCAAATGGAGAGGATTTACCCGAATCGGGCAAAACAGATGATGTATCCTATCGCGTCTTAATGAATGGGTACCCACAGAAAACACCAGAAAATTTAGGTGTTGCCAATTGGAAAGAGGCCCATTATGCAACGCAATTAGCTCTTTGGAATGCACTTGGCCAAATTTCCGTTGATGAATTACAGTTCAAGAATGCGGCTGTTGAAAAAGCGGCAAAGAACATTATTCATGCGGCA
>NZ_JXIS01000112.1:0-9009 GCF_000836715.1 Bacillus sp. L_1B0_5
AAAAAGATAGAATTAAAAACTCTATCTTTTTCAATCTGCCTATTTATGAAAATATCAACCTACTTTATGACTTTCACAATCTCTGAAATACAGGTTTAAATCCCGCTTGCATTGTATCATCCAGCCCCTTACCTTGCGTTGGGTTCCATGCAGCTATGATTACGTTATAGCCCAATCGCTTTAACTCTGTCGCAAAGTCTATAAGAGCTTTCCTTACTTTTTGATTCTCTACTAAATCGGCATCAAACGCTAAATAGACATTTTCTATACCCATATCCTTTAATACAGGCATAGCAATTCGCCAAGCATTTACACCAGGAATCGCAAGAACCGTTGTTCCTATTTCAGAAATCTCCTCTTTATTAAATCTCTCTGGAAGCAAATTAGCAATCAAATCGGCTTTCATGGATCCTTCTGTGATCATTACTGATTTAGTTTGATGCAATGTGCCAGAATTCCAATGTTTTAAATGAGAACTCGGTACCGCTACATGTACAGGAAGTGGATTTTCACTACCACCTGCACCAGTCCCTTGATTTTTATTTGCTGATGAGAGCCACAGATACTTTTGCCCTTTATGAATCTTTACAACAATTTGTCCCTCTTGAAATGGAATCTCTACCTTTTTCCTCACTTCTAGTTCGCCTTCAAAGATACAATCACCATTTTTTGTTATCTTTACAACATTAGGCTGCTCGATTAATTCCGCTTGAACTCCAGTAAGTACCGATTTCACATGAACGGAGTTTTTCACTTCATCCACACGAACCTGCCATCCAACAATTTGATTGTACTGGTTTCGAAAAGGAATCAATATACCAGAAGATCCTGACATCAAACGAAGAGAAAGTTGACCTTTCCTCAACTCATAAAAGCCCGGAACCCCCTGCCAACAGTTTTTATTCCCCATCTTTTTAAATAGCTTCTCCCAAACAGTCGTATACGTAGTATCCTCCTCTAACACAATTTGTTGTTTTAAGAAAGATCGATATTGACATACTTGTATTTGTTCCTCGCTCATTTTTCTATCTCGTAATAAATGTGTATGATGATGCTCCTGCAATGGTATGAAATCCATTAACTTCCGATTAAACACATCTAATTCCTCATTGCTTTTCTTATCATGAATCTGAACTTCATCCGCCTCGGGCAATTGATACTTATCTTTTCCATTTATGTAATGAATGTAGCTTGGATTTCCCGTATTTTTCCCATAAATCCATTTACTTTCTACACGTGTACATGCTACCTTCTCTTGCGAAATATGCAGCATACAATTGCCTGTATCATAACAAATTGGACAAGGTATACGGTAAAACTCCCACCAGCTGCCTCTCGGATAAGCACTTGTTAAACGAAACTGTCCTTTTTGAATGTTATAATTCATTTTTCCCCACTCCTTGTATACTTTTTATTATATATGGGACTATTACTTCCAATAAACTTTTTATAATTACATTAGGATATTACGTATAATCACCTAATGAATATACAAAAGGATACGTATTACAAACTAATTAATCATTTCTATGTTCTTGATCTTGCCAATCCGATTCTACGTATGCTTCAAATGCTATATCAAACATCTCATGATTTGTAAACCAATACTTTTTGATTCCCTTCGTATCTAACTTAATTGCTGTATTAAAGTACACAGGCACTTTCGCTTGATAAGATATTCCATCAAATTTTCCACCTGTTTTTCATAATAAGCCAACATTTGTGTAGCTCTCTTGAATTCTTTGTTAATCTTACGTTCCATACGTGCCTTTGTTGCCCCCGATAAAATAAAAGACAGAAATTCATAGTAATCTTTCACTACGGATTTCTGTCATTCCCTCTGTCTACATATTTCCATATGGTTCTGTAAATTATTCATTACGATACACTGACACCTGTTAAAGAGAATAACTCCTCTTTTATCGGATTAAGTGCTTGTAATGCACGTAAACTTTGAATAGGATTATCCGGATGTGTAGAACAAAATAATGATAATTCATAACTGATTATCATTATTAAATCCCCCTAAATAAATTTTTTTGCCCAATGTAATAATGAGTTCTCCAATCAAACAGAGTTAGAAACAACACAAAAAGAGCTTCTTCAAGTCGATTAAAAATGTGTATAGCAAAATAAACTATATATACACTAATCAGCTCAAAGAAGCCCTTTCAGAATTGAAACAAGACGAAACTTGCTTCTACAGCTCAACCACAACTTATAAAGTGTGAGAGTAAACAGAATCAAATAAACAATAAATACAATTACATATTAATGAATTCACACAAAAATTTCAACAACTTTATATTTTCTTGAGATTTTTCGCTCTATTCTACTTTCCAATGAATATTTTTGTAGAACCATATGATTCTACCGTGTTAAATTGCAATTCTAGATCTTGCATATCCCACTATCATCCCCTGATATTATTTAAAAGTTATCATTGTTTTATATATTCTATATCAGACTAATTCTTAGATGGATACAAGGTATAATTCCAATAATTTTTCACAGCATTTCCCTACATCATCTAAAAGCATCAACTTTTTAAACAGATAAGTAAGACATTTATTTTCGTTTGTTTTGTTAGAGGAAAACAAACGAAAATAAATAGATTAATTGTTTTTCAAATGCAAAATCTTTATTTTTTTAAAAATAATCTACGATAATCGTAAAGATAAATTTTCCAAATGCAAGTGGTATATAAATGAGCCGTAACTTTAATATTGCCTTTTTTTCTCTGTGATCAGAATCCCTCATTAAAACCAACCCTACACTTTACGCACAAATCCCCCCTTTAAATTACAATAATAATAAATCATACCATAATACAACTTAATATTCTTTATATTTTTAAAATTTAAAATATATTATTCTTATCTTTCCTTAACAACAAATAAGACGCCACCCCGATTATGGCAACGCCTACGATAATTCCTATACACTTAATCAAAATCATTTATTTCTTTGCTTCCATACCCCATTCTCTTTACGATAAGTATTCTTCCCACTCATGAATCCAGCTGTATTACCAGGGATGCTATATTTCTTATTCTTAGTCTTCTTCTTCATCCTCTTTTCTTCTTGAACAGCCTGCAAATCCACCTTCCATTGTTTCAACAAATCCTTTTTACGTCGCATCGAATTTGTACCCCTCAGATTAAAATATAAATCCATTAATCATATTATATATATTTATTGTTTATTTTCAATATAAAGAGAGCACCCTCGCTATTGGCGCTCTCAATGTGAATTGGGGTTTATTCTGAGCATTGAATAGGACACGAAGAACTCGTCCTATTACATTATATGCTTGTCCTTATCATAATGTGCAAAAAAAGGCCCCTCGCCCAGGTGCCAAAAGATACATATACTTTGAGGTAACTAACACGTTAGAAAAGACCCTTCCATATCATTGTATGATTATCGATTATCTTTATACCTAGATGACTCATTAAATACATTTAATGTATAATTTTTATTGATTTAACCATGCATAATTCCACCCCATTCATGGTTAGTATTCTAAATAGACCAACGATGTATTATAATCCTTTATATACCCAATGAGGTTTACCATGCTTAATTTTCATAAAACATTTCCCATCTTAGGATTCTTTTGGTTGATGAGACATCCTTACATAAGACCGAATGACTGATAGTAATACTACGAATACTAATTTATCCTTGCTAAACTCAATAAGGAAGAAACATATTGCCCCATCTTCTCCGCTTTCTCCAGGTAATCTAATTGATGCTGCGCTATGTTATTTAAATCAAAACGTGTGTCTTTCTCTGTAGACTTCGCTTAAAATGCTATAGCTCTTCCTTTATACACGCCTTCATAGGCTACTTTACTCTTAGCTTCATAGTAACACTTAGCACACGGCCAACTTTACTTTTTAACACCTTCACAGGAGTCGGACGCTTGTTTATAAGCGCCATTCCACGATTTCCTAGTCCTATTGTTATTCCTCTCTCTCAATGTTGAGATACATGTACCTCAAACTTAGTATCAATATCTATTGAATTCTTGTATTCGCTTAGTATTTTATAACTGGGAGCTCTATTAAAACATTGCCAGAATGTTTGTTTTGCTTTAAGTCTAGCTATATCAATAGTTTTATCAAAATTATTAGGAAGATAAGAATATTGATCTTGTGATGGAATTATTGGCCGTATATCTTTTTCCATGCCATCTCGTATTTTTTGAATGCAGGCAATCAGCTCATTCTTTACTATTTTCTCAATGTTCTCTATCGAAGGATATGCAACAATTAATTTTATTTTGCTACTAGCTATAAATAACTCCCCTAAATAGTTATTTATAAGATATTTAAACTCATTGATAATATCGAGTGCAATTTCTTCTTGGGGTTGTCTTAACGAGGATCTATAATAAAAATTTTGATAATAATTATACAAATTATACCTGTCGCTCATACAAATACTCCCTTATTATACATTTTGCTTCCATTTTACGTAGAAGCTGGATTTTCGTGAATGTTTTCGAAAACATGTAGCCTCCCCTTTAATAAAACTCAATATTCCGTCAATACTGTAGACACACGGTTATCTTTCTCCGATTCCTTATATGAGCAGTTAGCTTTTGCTAGCTGCTCTTTATTTGTACAAGGTACTCAATTGACTGGCGCACATATAATATCCTGAGTTTCTTTCTTTATAAAATAATCGTTATAAAATGGGTCTCGTTACGAGAGCACTTTACTAAGTGCTCTTTTTATGTTCCAACTTAATGAAATTTTTGTTTAGTTTTCTTACCTGCATAATATTTTGATATTTGTTTATACTATAGTTGTAACTTTTTGTTACAACATATATCTGTATCGATTGAAACTTCTAAAATTGTACCACGGAGCAGTTAGCTATTTCGGCTAGCTGCTTTGTTGTTTAAAATGAAGTTTTTGTTTAGTTTTTAATTAGTTCTGGGTTTTCGTAGATATTCCCAATAACTTCAATCTCTGTTGCTTCACTAAATATCGAACAACCGTAACTTCCGTCTGTCTTTTCAAACAGAAAACCACATTCTTTAAACTTAACTATTCCTATTTCGTCAATGTCGCATCCTGGTATAACGCTATACATATGGACAGTATCTCCTTCATAAATTCCCTTACCGTTCTTATCATTTAATCTTGTGTACTGCATGTATTTTACATATAATTCCGAAATATTCTTTAAAGGGTATTCACACAACATGGAATTGTTATTGTTTTTTTGTAAATACTCTATCGTAACAACCAATCATTCGTTTTTCTATTTCATCCCAAGCACGAAACTTAATCTCTCCCATTCTCTATTCTCCTTTTCTAACAAAATAGCGTTTTTGTTTAGTTTTCTTCCTCTTCTTCATCACAAATACATTCATCAACATACTCTCTACAAATAATGCACCAATTATCTTCCATTTCTGTTCCCCCTTTCTCTCAAATAACTATTTTGTTCACTTTTTTGATACATTTATGAAACATTCATGTGTTATCTTCATTGAGTTCTTTTCTTTTCATAAACCGTGTGGGTTATACCAACACAAGAAGCTCTAGATCCCTAAATCTAGAGCTCCTTCGTTTAAATAACTATTTTGTTCAATCATGTATAGACAACTATATATTTAGGTGTTAAAATATTATTGTGATTCCCACATGGTTTCACATACGACTTTTTTCTTCGATTATGGGGTTCTTACGTAATGTAAGGACCATTTTTTATTCAAATAAGGACTTTTTAAAAATTTATATGTACATATTTTTCAGTATATAATTAAATTATCAATATATCAGAGACAATAATGATTTTGTTATGTATTTGTTTCGGAATGAGTGCATTTTTGAGCTTAATAAAAGAATTTCGAAAACCACAGATAAACCGGTTCCTGGTTTTAGTTGATTCTATAATTTGGCTTGGAGTTTTATTCCTAGTAGGTAGCATCTTCATCTCCTTTTAATAACGGTTCTAGTTCCTCCCAACTCTCTTCAAATAAGTCGCATTCATTAGTAGACTTAACTATATTTCTCTGAATCCATTACCTGTCTTATTCACTCATATCGTATCCTAGATAATTTACTGCACTTCCTTACGACCTACGAATGACTTCGTAGTAGCTTCATGCCTCTTTTAATCCTTGAGTAAAAAGTAACGTTCTTAATCCCGTTCTTTCTCGCTAATTCCAAATGCACTGCGTACCCTTTTCCCTTCTTTGCTGTTTCATATGAATTCATACCATTTTTGACCCGTTTGAAGAAGGCCGACTGGCTTATTTCATTCCGTTCAGCTATTGTTATCATTCTAGAATTAATGCTACTTTTTCACTTTACATGTTAAAAAAATATTCGGATGGTAGTCCAAATACATATTATTAATATTAAGCTGGTTCACGTCAGAGGAAGGTACCTTAGGTTGTCTTTTTTTATTTTCCCTCGACATAATATGACAATATACGAATTAACAATTTGCTATTATTATCTAGAAATCTTACATTTATCTACAAATTATTATTGTATTTTTAATTTTTTAAATGTAAAATATTTCAATGTAAATACATACCATTTAGGGAGATGAAGAAATTTATGAAAAAATTATTAGCTTCAGCAACAGCGGTAACACTATTAACAGTGGGGTACAGTTCTGCTGCATTTGCAGAAAAAAATCCAAACGACAAGAATTGCAGTCACTTTAAAAACAAACAAGAAGTTATGGAATTTTGGCACAGCAATGGATACAGCGCAACTAATGATCCTCATGACTTAGATCGTGACAATGACGGCTTACCTTGTGAAGTGAAAAAAGGAGACTACGATCAATTTTTAGCTAGCAAACAAACTACTAAAAAAGATGAAAACAAACCTCAAGAACAACCTAAACAAGAAAATACTAAACAGGAAAACACTAAGCAAGAGAATTCAAAACAAAATAACCAAACAACAAATAATAAACAAGAACAAACTAAGCCTCAAACAACTGCAAAAGAAACAAAGAAAAATACTAATACAGTTGTGAAAAAAGAAACGAAAAAACAAGGTGAAAAATTACCTAATACAGCATCAAACGGTGTTACAATGATGTTAGCAAGCTTAGGATTAGCATTAGCTGGATCAGTATTAATGTTCCGTCGTAAAAAGACAAACGCATAAAATAGTTCCTTAAAACGGCAGGAGAAATCCTGTCGTTTTCAAATGGAGTGATAAAAGTGAATAAAAAACAATGGATAGGCTTATGTTTAACTGTTATTGGACTTACTATCTTTTCCTATTATTTTCTAGAATGGTATAGTGCTAGACAATCAGCAGAGTCGTTAACAACTAACGAGGCCAAACAATATGAAATCCCCACACCTTCTAAAGAAAATGAAACGCAAAACATCAATCAAACAGAGATAAAGACAGAAACTGAAAATGAAACTTCATTACAACCTGAAGAACCTGCACAAATTCCCTCTTCAAAGGTAAACCATCAGTTAGGAGATAAAGTAGCATATTTAATTATCCCTAAAATACAAAAGAAATACTCTGTATATTGGGGAGCTGATGATAAAGTACTAAAAAAGGGTGTAGGTATGTTTGTTAGTGACTTAACTACTACACCATCTGGAAATGGTCATACAGTTTTAAGTGGACATAGAGATACTGTTTTTACCGAGCTTGGTCAATTAAAGGAAAATGACCAACTTATCGTGGAATATGAAAATAAAACATATACTTATAAAATTAACAAGCATTGGATAACAGATTCAGAAGATCGAACAGTTATTGTAGAAAAAAGTGAGCCGACATTAACATTAACAACTTGTTATCCTTTTAACTATATAGGAGACGCTCCAGATCGGTACATAATTGAATCATCTCTACTTTCCATTCGGTAAGGATGAGAGTCCAAAAATTAAAGTGGTTTAAGTAGGAAGAAGGCACCTTTGGGTGTCTTTTTTTATGAGTAAGAAGTACTGCCAAGATGCGAAGAAAAATAGGTCATGAGACAAAATTTCAGCCTGAAAATTCAAAACTATCTTTTTTATTTCCTTTCGACATAATATGACAATATCCTTATATATAGTTTGTTATTATTAGCTTGGTAATCTTATATTTTACATAATTGGAGGAAGAAACGTGGGAAAAATATTTAAATTTGGATGCCTAGGCATTATAGCTTTATTTGTAATCGGAATAATTGCTATGGTCGCTGGTGGTGGAGACTCAACAGAAAAAACTTCAACAGACACTAAAGCAGTATCAAAAGAAGGTGTATCTTCTGATGTAAAAATCGCTGTAGGATCTATGGAAACAGTAGATTCTGTGGGTAATGAATATACAAAAGAACAAGCACAAGGTGTCTTTAAAATTTTAGAAGTTACACTTACTAATAATCAAAAAGACGCTATTACTGTTGATGCTAATAGTTTTAAATTAGTAGATAACAAAGGTCGTGAATTCACATATTCAACACAAGGTCAAACATCTTTTGACTTAACTAATGGTGGGAAAACTGACTTCTTCTTAAAACAATTGAATCCCGGTCTAACACAGACAGGTAAAATTGTATTTGATATACCAAAAGATGCTGAAGGTCTTTTCTTAAAAGCTAGTGGCGGTATGACAGGTAAAGAAATTAAGTTAAAAGTAGAATAGGAAAAAGGCACTCGAAGGAGTGCCTTTTTTCTTAACAACTGGCATTATTAATGCATTAAAATAACACTTAAATAGGGGCCCAATACATATTATTAAAATTAAAGTGGATCAAGTCAGAGGAAAGCACCTTTGGGTGTCTTTTTTTCTACATTAAAAAGCCCACCTATTTGATGAACTGAACCCAAAAAATTAGACAAATATATTAAGCAGCTACTAAGGATTGAACTCTGTATTGCACAGGGGACAATCCTTTTAGTTTTGTTTTAATTCTTTTGTGATTGTAGTAATGAATATAAGTTTCTAGTTCTTGCTTAAATTGTTCCATACTTTCAAACTCTTTAGGTTGAACTACCCCCACTTTCACTTCGTT
>NZ_JXIS01000113.1:0-18418 GCF_000836715.1 Bacillus sp. L_1B0_5
TCCCGTTGGACCTGTTGCTCCTGTTGCCCCCGTCGGACCGGTTGGACCAACCTTAGGAACTGTCCCATCGCAACTAAAACAGCACGAATCAACATGTACACCATTTTGATTATTACACCCACAATATCCATTTACGTTATTGCTCCATGAAGACATGTTGATCACTTCCTTTACATGCAATCTTTTAAGTACAATCACCGAGTTAGAAAACATCTATCTAAATAACAAAGAAATACTTTACCTATTAGGGATAAACACAGATTTATTCCATACATTCTAGTAATTATTACATGCGATTCTCACTCTTTTTGCTTGTACTTTCGCCCCATCTCCACAGATTATTAACCATACACATTACACTTTCGTACACAGCCAAGTTCCCATTTAAACTTTCCACATTCGCCACTCTTTTTAGTAAAGAAGCTTATTCTTCATAAATAGCGACTATAACATATAAAAATCCGTATAATTTATTGTTTTCAGTCAAAATTTTTAAAAAATATTGACACTTAAATTATCCTCATAGTATGATTTGGTTGTTGTAATTGATAACCATTTTCACTTACGGTGCCAGTTACAAAAAACACTTAATTTGGGGGCAGAAGATGAAGAGAATTATCAGTATTTTCATAGCAATTCTTCTATTCGCTGTTGGATGTGGACAGCAAAAAGAGGAGAAAAAAGAAACAAAAGCGGACAATAAAAGTCAAGCTATAACGATTAAACACGCTGAAGGGGAAACGAAGTTAGATAAACCAGCGAAAAAAGTAGTTGTACTTGAGTGGGTATATTCAGAAGACTTATTAGCACTTGGTGTTCAGCCAGTAGGGATGGCAGACATTAAGAATTATAATAAATGGGTAAATACAAAAACAAAACCGAGTAAAGATGTTGTAGATGTAGGGACACGTCAACAACCAAACTTAGAAGAAATTAGCCGTTTAAAACCAGACTTAATTATCACAGCTTCATTCCGTGGTAAAGCAATTAAAAATGAATTAGAGCAAATTGCACCAACAGTTATGTTTGATCCATCAACAAGCAATAACGATCACTTCGCTGAAATGACAGAAACATTTAAACAAATTGCAAAAGCAGTTGGAAAAGAAGAAGAAGGTAAAAAAGTATTAGCTGATATGGATAAAGCATTCGCTAATGCAAAAACAAAAATTGAAAAAGCAGACTTAAAAGATAAAAACATCGCAATGGCACAAGCATTTACTGCTAAAAACGTACCAACATTCCGTATCTTAACTGACAATTCTTTAGCTTTACAAGTTACAAAAAAATTAGGTTTAACAAATACTTTCGAAGCAGGAAAATCTGAGCCAGATGGTTTCAAACAAACAACTGTAGAATCATTACAAAGTGTACAAGATTCAAACTTCATTTACATTGTAGCGGATGAAGATAACATTTTTGACACGCAACTAAAGGGCAACCCTGCTTGGGAAGAATTAAAGTTCAAAAAAGAAAACAAAATGTATAAATTAAAAGGCGACACTTGGATTTTCGGTGGTCCTGAGTCTGCAACATCTTTAGCAACACAAGTAGCAGATGTAATGACAGTGAAGAAGTGATTACGCGATGAATAGCCTACAACATACACTTCGAGCAAGTCTTATATTCGGAGGAGGAGCAGCTCTCTTGCTCCTCCTTTTCTTTATTCATATCGGACAAGGTCAAGCAAACATTTCCTATAGTATGATTATTGATGCTCTTATCTCACCGAACCAATCGCTAGAACATCAAACTTTAATCATGCTTCGATTACCTAGAGCCGTAATTGCCATTTTAGCTGGAGGTGCCCTTGCTGCATCTGGGGTTATTTTACAAACATTAACGAAAAATCCACTTGCTGAATCCAGTACAATGGGTATTCACTCTGGCGCATATTTCTTTCTAGTAACGGCTACAATTTTCTTACCGAAAGGTTTACAAATTAATTCTCTTCTGTTCACATTTATCGGCGGTGCTATTACTGCTTTATTTGTATACCGTATTTCTGGTGGAAAAAAGGGAACCCCACTCAGAATGGCATTAGCTGGTATGGTCGTTACATTAATGCTCTCTGCCTTTACCGGAACGATGCAGCTTTTCTATGAAAATGAAACAGCTGGTTTATTTTTATGGGGAGCTGGATCTCTTATTCAAAATAACTGGGATGGCGTTCAATTTGCTTTTCCATTTATCATTATTTCTTTCCTAGTTTTACTATTTATATCTCGTAAACTCAACATTCTCTTACTTGGTGATGATGTTGCTGTTTCTCTTGGTGAAAAAACAGCAGTAACACGTCTTATCGCCTTCATTGCTGCAATCTTTTTAACAGCAGTAATTGTTACTGTTGTTGGACCAATTGGATTTGTCGGCTTAGTTGCACCTCATTTAATGCGCCTTATCGGATACCGTCAACACTTTACTCTTCTTCTCTCTTCTTTCTTATGGGGGGCAGTATTATTGCTTGGAGCAGATGTTGTCGGTAGATTAATAGATCCAACCGGTGCAGAACTTCCTGTTGGGGCAGTCACAGCAATGATTGGATCTCCTTGGCTTATTTACTTAGTCTATCGAATGATGAAATCGAAACAATATATGAATGATAACGGTGCGAATGCAGCTGGAGCTAGCTCCAGCTATTACTCTTATAAAAAGGTAATCATTATATCTATCACACTTTGTATTGTGACGATTGCTCTTGGTGTTACCATCGGTAGTAACGCTTATATCGAAAGCATTACTAATGTTATATCAGGTCAATTAACACAATTTGACAAAAATATGATGATGAATCTTCGTTTACCAAGAATGCTCGTTGCCGCTATTGCTGGTGCATGCCTTGCAATAAGTGGGCTTGTTTTCCAAGGTATATTACGAAACCCACTTGCCGATCCTTCTATTATTGGTATTTCATCGGGAGCTGGTGTCGGTGCTTTAACTATTATGTATGTCTTTCCTGCACTTCCTGGTTTCTTCCTACCAATTGGTGCATTTATTGGCGGACTACTTGCAGTTGGAATTGTCCTCTTCTTCTCTTGGAAATCAGGATTTAGTCCAACAGCTCTCGCTTTAATAGGGATTGGTATTTCTGCGCTTGGCTCAGCAATTATTCAAATCTTTATCGTTAGAGCCAATTTGAATGTTGCCGCTGCTTTAACATGGTTATCTGGTAGTACGTATGCAAGAGGGTGGAATCACTTAGAAAATATCATTCTATATCCATCTCTAATTCTTGTATTAATTATCTTTTTCTTAATAAAACAACTTGATGTTCTCGTACTTGGAGACGATTTAGCAACTGGACTTGGGCAACCAGTAAATAAAACACGTCTTGCTCTAATTGTGCTAGCGACACTACTTGCATCAGTAAATATCGCTGCTGTCGGTACTATTGCCTTTTTAGGCCTTGTCGCTCCTCACTTAGCAAGAATTGTTGTTGGTATGAATCATCAAAGACTATTCGTTTGTTCAGCACTATTTGGAGCAATCCTTCTTTCTGTTGCTGACTTACTTGGACGTACAATCGCATATCCGAAAGAAATTCCTTCTGGTCTTGTCGTTGCTGTACTTGGAGCACCTTATTTCTTATGGTTGATGAGGAAGAGTGGGAAGAAGGTTAATTAAAAAGGAGGCTTCGTTTTAGAAGCCTCCTTTTTATATACTAAATAAAGTGAAACTTTAATCAGTTGGGTTTTCTTCATCCCCACTGATTATTAACCCACACCAATCGGGCTTTTATGAGCAGTGGATCTCCCACCTAACTTCTTTGCTCCAGCCGAATCTTGAGGTGGGAATTTTACTGCAGGTGAATAGCGGGATAAATTACTCTGATCTCACTAATTTCACAGATTTAGTCCCTCCCATAAACTCATGATGTACAGTTAATGTGTTCTCCTCAAGTTTCAAATCAACCTTCTGTTTTCTTTCTCCCATTAAAAATACAAGCTCTATGGAAATAATCCCTTGGTCCACACTTAATATTCGAAAGTCTCCTATAGTAGTCCCTTTCCCAAAAATATTATGTTCCATAAATTCTCCGCCTGTTTTCTCACTATTAATAGATTCTATTTCCAACCCAACTGGCCTGTCTGTACTTTCTGATGACATCCAAGACCCCTTTAACTTTCCAATATCAGCCTCTTTTTTCTTTTCATTTTTTAACTCTTCCTCTTTTTTCTTGACTTCTGCTTGTTGAGTTAGTAAGCCATCGATTTGCTTATTCAGCTCTTGGGCCCGTTGATTTTCCGAAATAAATTGTTGATTTTGACCAGTATCGTTAAAAATTTTATTTACTATCCCTTTAGCCTCTTCATACTTTTTATCATTCTTTAACTTCTCTGCCTTTTCCAATTGACCTATATATTGACCTTTTAACTCTTTATGCTCTATAAGCAAATCTTTTTGTTCTTTCGCTTGATTTTGAAGGATTGCGGAACCATCTTTCATCTTTTCTACTTCTTGGAACAAACCTATTGCTTGTTCTATATTTCCACTCGATCTCTCTTTTATCGAACTTATCATCTTAGTAGTTTGGCCTTTTAATACCTTTGCTTCTTTATCATCCTTTTTCTCTTCTAATGCTAGCTCAAATGATGCTACTGCCGTGTCATATTCTTTACTCGCTAACGCCAATTTCCCTTGATCCATTGCTTTTTTATAGGTTTCATTGCTACATCCTACCATTAAAAATAAAATTATGATTCCTAAAATCAATCTTTTCATCATATCCCCCTAAATTAATATAATTCTATATACACTCAATAGTATCATAAAATTTATATATAAAATTTTAAATACCATCATTAAAACATAAAGGGAACTTGTCATTTCTTCTCGAACTTAATCTATGAACATAAGTAGAGGGGGATAACAATAATGTACCAAACAATTGAAGGCTTTTTACAATCATGGACATACGAAGCAGAGTCTACTCAGAAAATGCTTGATTCATTAACCGATGCATCTTTATCACAAGAAATTGCACCTGAACATTGGACTTTAGGAAGAGTTGCTTGGCACATCGTGACGGCAATTCCTGTTATACTATCTGGCACAGGGCTAAAGTTTGAAGGAGAATCGAAAGATTATCCTGTTCCAACTTCTGCAAAAACAATTGCAGATGAATACCGTAAAGTAAACGCGGCTTTTGTTGAAACACTTCAAAGTAAATGGACTGATAAAGACTTAGCTACTATTAATGACTTCTTTGGTCGCCCTATGCCGAATTCTATATTTTTAATGACACTCATTAATCATCAAAATCACCACCGCGGACAAATGACAGTTTTAATGCGACAAGCTGGCTTAACTGTTCCTGGCGTATATGGCCCCGCAAAAGAAGAATGGGCTGCGGCTGGAATGGAAGCTCCTAAAATGTAACGACAAAAAAGACAAGATGTTTACATATCTTGTCTTTTTCTGTAACTTGTTTCATGTGAAACTATTTTTTGTTAAATGGTTGTTTTATGGAAAAAACAAGTTAAAATAAATACATATTATGAGGAGGGGCAACCAAATTGAATAAAAAAACAAAAAAATAACTATGGGAACTATTTTACTAACTTCTCTTATTGGAGTTATTAGTGTATCTCTTTATTTCACCTATTATGGTACCCCTTGGGGAAAACAAGCAGCAATTACGGAATCAAAAGAGTATATTACAAAATATTTTAATCTAGATACAGAAGTCAAAAATACTTCTTACGATGCTAAAATGAATAGCTATGCAATCTCCTTTGAAACAAGTACCGACGGCGAGTTTACTATCGAATATAAAAGTCCTAATAACTTTAACATTTCTCCAGAAGTGCAAAAGTATTTAAGCACACACTCTAAATTTACAGAGTAGTAACGAAGCGTATATATACAAAAAAGAGTTGGTGTAACGCCAACTCTTTTCACATATTCTTATCATACAGTTATATCTTCCTTCTCTATATTTTTAATGCCGTAATATGCAATCACAACTCCAATTGCTGCAAGTGCTATTTGAAGGGGAAGAAAAGTTGCTGTAGAAAACGCTGGGTTGGTATTCATTGCAATTGATACAACGATAAGAGACGAAACAATTGTAGCTGGCACTGAACGTTTACGCATTCCGAAATATATTGGGATTAAACTTATTCCCGCAGTGGCAATGGCTAAAGGAACCAGTTTTATTCCTTCTTGCGTCAATTGATCTACTGTAAATGGATTAGGAAGAATTGAAAAATAGCTATCTATCCCAAAGAAAATTCCTACTACTAAAATGTTAGATACAATAACTGTTATACATGTTAATGTTGCTGTAATAACCAACTTACTAATCATCATTTTCTTCCGATTAATAGGATAAGAAAACATAAGTAGTATTGTTTTGTTTTTATATTCACTAATTATTAACCTTGCGATTAACACGCTACCAAAAATAATAAATGTTGCTCTTACTAATGTACTAGCCGTTAACAACATCATCTGTGGATCCCTTATTTCCGGATCCCCTTCTACTTGAGCAACGATGCTCGTAAAGATCATTAATGCCAGTATAGCGATATTTGCAATAATCGCTCTCCTTACATACCATCCAAGCTTAAACTTCTTCATTTCTAGCTTCATTAAACGTAACATTATAGTCCTCCCTCCTCCTAAGACTTAATCAATATAAATGACCCCTGTTTTACTTAAAATCTTCACTTCATTTTTTGCATCACCAATAGTTCCTACTTTTATTTTTTCTGTACTTTTATCTTTCTTAAATCCTTTTAAATCCACTATTACGTCAGCCGAATTACTTTTAGCCATAAGCTTCAATGATGCCGGGACACCTTTATACCGTACGCCAATATCCCCTGATTTTGTTTCTACAAATAATGATTTTCCTTCTGTCATATCTTTCAGTAATACTTCCCCAGATGTTGAAGTGATGTTCATATTTTCGTTTTTTACATTTTTTACATAATTATCACCAGTAGTGGAAGTTATATTTACTTCTTGTAATGAACTATCTTTTAACATTAAATCTCCACTTTCGGATGTAAATTCACCCTTCTCTGCCGATAGTCCTGTAATCATTCCATCTCCAGATTTTCCTCTTGTCACGATGCTTTTTACTACTATATCGTTTATTTTCACATCACCCGATTTATTATTTAATACAATTTTATCTATTTCTTTCTTCGGAATAGCTATAGATATACTATTTTTCTTCCTAAACGTAAAACCATAAGAAAATCTGTTCACCTTTTGTTTTTGCTTAATCACAAGTTTATTTTCATCATTTTCTATTTTGACGGGATCTATCTCTTTATCTGCTTGTTCACCTTGAGCGGAAATTACTATTTTATTAGCGTCTGTACTTTTAAATTCAAGATTCCAGTTTTCAATGTCTACTTCTATTGCTTTTATATTATTTATCTCAAAAGACTTTTCTTTCTTAAAATCTTTCCCCTGAAATACCTTAATACCAAAAACTACACTAGCAATTGTAATGAATAATATTGCAATTACTATTATTTTTTTCACCATTCATACCCCAGTTCGTTTTTTGTTTTAAGCTTGCTTCACGCCACATCGATCTTGTCGATTTTACGAAACGATAGATAACTAATGAAAATTCCTAATAAACAGAGCACGATTGGGATAGCTATAAAATCAAACATACTTACTTGACCGTTTCCAGGACCAAAGTTACCACTAATCAGCATACCAATTATTACTGCCGAAGTAATCGTTGTCGGTGTCGATTTCTTTCTCATTCCAAAAAACAAAGGAATTAAACTTATACCAGATATCATAAATGCACTTATAATAGTACCTGGAACGATAGCTATTATTTCACCTATCGTAGCAGGTGTTTCAATCAGTCCCATCATTGGACTCACAAAATATACAAGCAAACTAATAATGAAAGTCGCGATAATGGTACTCACAAAACAAAAACAAAAAACAATTGTTAATTTCGCACTCATTAGCATTTTCCTTTGAAGCGGATACATAAATGATAGTTGTATCGTTTTATTCTTATACTCATCAATTACTAAACGTGATAAAATGACCGAACTAAAAATAATGAATGTTATCCTAATAAAAATATTTACTAAAGCCATATTCTGTGTGAAGTCAGAGAAGAGCATGTCTTCCTCGGCTTTCATTCCCAATGCCATAAGGCTTACTGCAGCGAAAATTGCTATAATACAAATTGCTACACTTTTAAAGTAACTAGATAATTTATGTTTCTTCCATTCGAGCTTCATTAATTTAAACATATAAATTACGCCTCCATTCTTTATATACCTGTCTCTACGCTGCTAACATTCTAATTCCAGCAGTAACGAAGCTTAACATTCCTATCACTAGTACAATGAACAACCATTTCCGCTCTGGTTTTCTATAATATAAAATTCCACTTATTAGCATTACGATAAATCCACTTACCAGGTTCAGCCACAGTCCATTAAGCATGAATACCCTCTCCATCCATTACATTTAAGAAATATTCTTCTAAGGAACTATGTTTCTTATTAATACTTTCAATTTCCACATCGTTCATAATAAGTGCTTTTGAAATGGCCTGCTGAGACGCTGACGTATCATACACACGAATCATGGTTCCACTCATTATTTTGTAGTTTTTTATACCAAGTTTATCTTCTAAAATATAAGCTGCACGTTTCACATCAGGAACAGTGATTTCAATGTACTCTGTTTGTTTTCCGTTAATACTCTTCATTGAAACTTCTTTTATTAGTTTTCCATTTTGAATCACACCAATTGTATCCGCCATTAGTTCCATCTCACCTAAAATATGACTAGAAACTAATAATGTAATACCGTATTCTTTGCAGAGCATTTTAAATAAGTCTCGTAACTCTTTAATACCAATTGGATCTAAACCGTTAATTGGTTCATCTAAAATGAGCAATTCTGGCTTTGTCACGATTGCCCTTGCAATACCGAGTCGTTGTTTCATTCCTAATGAAAAATCTTTTACTTTTTTATTATCTATCCCTTGTAGTTTCACTAAATGTAAAGCATGGTCAATTGCATTTTTATCGTAGTAGCCCATATATTCACAATGCAGGTCTAAGTTTTCTTTCGCCGTTAATTTATCATAAAAGATTGGGTATTCAATAATTGTCCCCATTCTTTTTAATACTTCATAAGATGTATCTGTTAATTTCTCACCGAAGATTTCAATATCACCACTCGTCGGTTTTATTAAATTTGTAATCATTTTCATAATCGTTGTTTTACCAGCGCCGTTTGGTCCTAAAAAACCGTAAATTTCTCCTTTTTTCACATGCATGTTAACACCGGAAATAACTTCTTTCCCTTTAAACACTTTCGTTAACTGGTTTGTTTTTAATATATATGTCATGTTACTTTCCCCTTTCGCAATACTCTATATTTCTATAATAGACAACGGAAATCTCTTTTTTCTTACCCGTTTCTTACAAATTCCTTACGCTGAAAAAAAGCTTGTAGAATCTACTGCTCTACAAGCTAAAACTGCATCTTTGTTAATACAATTGTAAAAATTGTTTTTTCATACGGTTTACTAGAAAGGTGAATTTTTCCGTCCATCGCTTCCACAAGCCGTTTCGTAATCGTTAATCCTAGACCGCTTCCTTGGTACAATCTATTTCTTGAATCTTCAAGTGTGTACATACGCTCAAATACTTTATCAATATGAGATTCATCAATCCCTTTTCCTTTATCCCATACGTCTATATACACACTCGTTTCATCATCTCTTAACGTCATACCAAGTGCCTTTCCATCGTCTCCATATGTAATCGCATTTGATATTAAATTATTCAATACCCTACCTAATACTTCTATATTTCCAAGTGCGTATATATTTCTTTCTGGTATATCAATATGAACCTGAAAACCTTTCGTCGTCACTAAATCATAAAAAGATAAAATCTTCTCGCGGCAAACTTCATTCATATTTACTTTTGTCATTTCAATTGCTTTGTCACCAGATTCTAATTTTGCCAAGTCAAAAAACTTATGAATTAACTCCATCACTTCTAGTGTTTTCGTATGCACTTTTTCAAGTAATATTTGTTGTTCTTCTTTATTTATCGTTTTATCCTTATTTAACATTTCTGTATATCCAAGAATAACTGTTAGTGGTGTTTTCAAGTCATGCGAAATATTTGAAAGCATTTTTCTCATCGAAATTTCTACTTTTGCATGATCTGCATTCGTTTTCTGTTTTGCATCTAATAATTGATTAATTGCCACTAATAATTTTTGCAATTCTAGATCATCTGTCATAACGAGTAACGTCTCGCCTGTTTTGTCATTTACAATACTTTCTAACTTTTCATATGTGTATCGTAAATTTTTACTACTATTTTTTTTCATTCTATATTGCATATAAATAACACATAACAATATAAAAATAATACCTATTAACAAATTGACCATATTACATCACTTCCAACTTATAGCCGATGCCCCATAACGTTTTAATATATTCTGGATTAGATGGATCACTTTCGATTTTCTCACGCAATCTTCTCATATGAACATTAATAACGTTATCATCACCGTAATACTCTTCATTCCAAACTAACGTATATATTTGCGCTTTTGTAAATACACGATTTTGGTTCTTTACGAATAGCTTTAAAATCTCAAATTCTTTTAAAGTAAGTTTGAGAGGCTTCCCGTTTTTTTCAACTGTAAAATTAATTGGATCAATTGTTAAATCACCAATTTGAATCATTTTTTCTATTGTTTCTGTAGCCGAGTATTTCGTAGACCTCCGAATACCTGCTTTTACACGTGCAGCCAATTCAATCATAGAAAACGGCTTACAAATGTAATCATCTGCTCCAAGTCCTAATCCGACAGCTTTATCAACATCTGTATCTTTTGCTGACATCATTAAAATCGGAACTGCACTTTTTTCACGAATAATACGTACAACCTCTAATCCATCTAGCTTCGGCATCATAATGTCGAGGATAATCAAATCAAATGAACCTTTTAAATATGTGTTCACGCCTTCCTCTCCATCAGACGCGATTGTAACTTGAAAGCCCTCTTTTATTAAATACTTTTCCACCATCTCTTGAATTGAAATATCATCTTCCACTAATAAAATATGATGTGACATATGTCTATCCCCTTTTTTACAAACATTAACATATCAATTGTATCGCAACCAATGAATGCTGGAAACAATTATATGAATTTTCAAACCAACTTCCCTTCCTTCCTTAACAATGATATGATGAAATTCACTACGATTGTTCCTAATTAACTTTATATAAAGGAGACTTATCATGTCAGAGAATAAAAAAGTAAGCTTAGCTGATTTAATGCGCGAACAACTTGCTAAGAAAAAGCAAGGAAATGGAAATGGTCAAAATGCAAAAAATCAAAGCCAAGAAACGAAAAAATTACAAAACCAACAAACAAAGAAAACAAACAACCAACGTAGACGAACAGGTGTGTAAATGAACGGACAAAAACGTTCTAATATCGCGCCCGGTCTTGAAGTTGATATTGTATTAAAACAAGATCAACGAACAGGCAAATTAACACGTGGAATTGTAAAAGATATTTTAACAAAATCCCCTTCCCATCCGCATGGCATTAAAGTGCGATTGCAGGACGGGCAAGTCGGTAGAGTACAAAATATCGTTCAATAAGAAAAGGAGCTCAAGTAAACTCGAGCTCCTTTTCTTTATTAACCTTTAATTTTCTCGATGAAAACTACTTTTAAGTAGTCTCCTTCTTTAAACTGATCAATGGTACGGAAATCTTCTGGTAAAGAATGTTCTTCTAATATTTTATATTTGCCATTCATTTCTTTAAAGGCTGTATCGATAAAGCCTTTAAACTTTTTCATATCGAATGCGCTACAATTTGTAGAAGCAACGATAATACCGTTATTTTCTGTAATAGCAATTGTTTCTTTTAATAAATTTTTATAATCTTTTGCTGCACTAAATGTATACTTTTTTGATCGGGCGAAGCTTGGAGGATCAAGTACGACCATATCAAATTTCATCTTTTTCTTCGCTGCATATTTGAAGTAAAGAAATACATCTTCTACAATAATATCTTGTGCTTCATAATCAACTTCATTGACGCTAAACTGCTCAATTGTTTTACTTAAACTACGATTTGCAAGGTCAACACTCGTCGTTTTACTCGCTCCGCCCAGCGCTGCAAATACAGAGAAAGCACCTGTATAAGAGAACATATTTAACACTGTTCTTCCCTTTGCATATTTATCACGAATTTGTTTTCGAACGTTACGTTGATCTAAAAATACACCAACCATTGCCCCGTCGTTTAAATAAACAGCGAAGTTCACACCGTTCTCTTTTACGATAAGTGGAAACTCACCGCGCTCTCCTGCTACGAAATCATCACCTTCAATGTATTTCCCTTTCGTATCAAAACGCTTTTTCTCATAAATGCCTTTAAAGTTTGCTACTTTTTGAAGAGCTGCTATAATCTCATCTCTGAAAGTGTAAATCCCTTCACTATACCAACTTACTACGTAGTATCCGTCATAGTAATCAATAATTAATCCGCCAAGACCATCACCTTCACCATTCACCACACGGAATGCTGTCGTATCACTTAATTTATAAAATTGTTTTCGTTTATGTAAGGCTGATTTGATTTTACTTTCAAAGAAAGATTGATTAATTTGTTCACTCTCTTTTCTCGTTAAAATCCAGCCGTATCCTTTATTTTGTTTTCCATAATAACCTTTTCCGACAAAGTTGTTCTTCTCATCTACTACTTTGATGATTGTCCCTTCTTCACGAACATCGTTTAAATTTTGAATTGCATCTTTTAAAATAAGTGGATATCCACTTTTAATTTCTTTTATAAATTTCGGTTTTATTTTTATAGTTACTTCTGATCGCATATAATAACTTCCTTTCCATTTGCATGCTTTCTCTATAGGAAGCATTTAAAAAACGAGCCTGAAAAAACAGCCTCGTTTCACTATACCATATTATTGCTTTGCTAGTACAACTCGCTCATTCTCGCACTTAACCGCCACATATTTACTAAGTTTTGAAATGGAAATCTCACTGTCCAAAATAATAGAAAAAAATTATATATTTCACATTTACCATTGACAATGATAATGATTTTCATTATCATTTAATGTATATGAGTTCTTGAAAATATAGCTACATTTATAGGAGGAATAAACATGATTATTGTTACAAATACAGCTAAAATTACAAAGGGAAATGGACATAAATTAATTGAGCGTTTTAATAAAGTAGGTAAAGTTGAGACGATGCCAGGCTTTTTAGGTCTAGAAGTTCTTTTAACGCAAAATACAGTTGATTATGATGAAGTAACAATTAGCACTCGCTGGAATGCAAAAGAAGATTTCCAAGGTTGGACAAAGAGCGCCGCATTTAAAGATGCTCATTCACATCAAGGCGGGATGCCAGAATATATTCTTGATAATAAAATTGCTTACTATGATGTAAAAGTTGTACGTATGCCAATGGCTGCAGCACAGTAAAAACAGTTCTTTTTTAAAGTATAGAATATGAGAAGCGTTATCTATCACTTCTCATATTCTATACTTTTTTCTTTAATTTCTTTTTACTAATTTTGCATGTACAACTAGCCTTCCAGCCTCTGGATCAAGCGCATAGTCACAAGTAGAAAGTGTTACAACTTCATCATTAGCCGTCAATTCCGTATCCGTTTTGTACAGTGATTTTTCTTGAATTTCCTTTAAGAACGATGTATATGCTGCATCATTTTCAAAATCCGTTTCAATGTAATAAAAGTCCGTTGTTGTCGTGTATACTGAAAAAACTTCAACGTCGTATCCTTCAAATAATGTATCATAATATAATTTACGATGGGACATGAAAAAGTCTTCGTCCAACATCTTTTTTAAACTCCCAAACATAGAACCGTCTTTCATACGATGACCATATAAAATCGTATTTCGATTTTGAGATTTCACATCATTACGATGGTCCATAAAAATGCTTCCCGCTCTCATATCTTCACCTTTATAATTACGAAATAAATAGTAATCATTATCTTTTGCTTGAACGATTGGATAATTAATTTGTGTATCATCCATCGTAATCCATCCGACTATCTCTGGATTAATTTTCTGGAGATCCTGAAACTGTTTACGTACCTCTCCGTCTTCCGATTTTTCTTCCATTGGACTTCTTTTATAAATATGTTGTGCCTCAGCCATTACTTTACGATTTTCATAATAATCCATGAAAATTCCGCCCAACTCATACATTGAATAGAAAAAGATTCCTAAAAACGCAATTGTAAGTATGCGTTGAAAAAAAGAATTCTTTTTCCGTCCTTTCTTGCTGTTCAAATTATCACCTCAAAACGGATTATGCTCAGCCTTTAGATTCCCATAGGTACCATGTACAATCCGATATCTTCATCCTGCTTTACAATGACATCTACACCATATATTGCTTTAACCATTTCTTCTGTTATTACATCATTAGGATTACCTTTCGTAATGATCTCTCCATCTTTCATAACGATAATATGATCGCTATAACGAATAGCTTGATTAATATCATGTAATACCATTACAATCGTTAGTCCATACACTTCATTTAACTCTTTCACTAACTCTAATATTTCTAGCTGATAGTAAATATCTAAATATGTTGTCGGTTCATCTAAGAAAAGCATTGGTGTATTTTGAGCTAATGTCATTGCGATCCAAACTCGCTGCCTCTCTCCACCAGATAAAGCATAGATTGGCTTATCACGCTTACTTTGTAAATTCGTGCATACTAGTGCGCGCTCTATCACTTCTCTATCTTCATCTGTTTGCGGAGAGAAAATATTTTTATATGGCATACGCCCAAAGCTTATTAGCTTTTCCACTGTAATATCTGCTGGAGCCTCATTTTGTTGATGGACAACTGCTAGCTTTCTAGCAAACTCTTTCGGTTTATATTCACTAATCGCTTTCCCATCAAGTATTACTTCTCCACTGCTAGGAACGTGATTTCTAGACATGACACTAAGTAATGTTGATTTCCCGCATCCATTCGGGCCAATGATTGTTGTAATTTTCCCAATTTCTATTTCACTACTAACAGACTTTAAACGATTTGTTACGTTATCGTATGAAAAGGTTACATTTTTAATTTCCATGAACTTTATCACTCTTTCTAAGCAAGAATATTAAGAATGGACCACCAATAACCGCCATAATTGTTGCTGCTGGAATTTCGTTAGGTGGCACAATTAACCTTCCAATCGTATCTGCCGTCAAAATTAATAACGCCCCTGCAAGAGCAGAAAATGGAATTAATACTTTATGGTCTGAACCGACTAATTGTCTTGAAATATGCGGAACTAGTAATCCTACAAAAGCAATAACACCTGCAATCGCTGTTGATACTGCCGCTAAGAGTACTGCAATGGCAGAAATAATAAGGCGAACTCTCGTCACGTGCAAACCTAAGTTTTTCGCAGTCTTATCTTGTAGCGATAATAAGTTACACCAAGCTCCTACGAACAGAGCAAGAATAAGACCAACCGTTCCATAAATCACCATTATTTCTACATCGCCCCACGTCTTCATTGTTATGTTAGAAGTCGTCGTTTGCTTAATACTCTTAATAAAATACCCACAAATTGTAACGAATGATTCATTTAATCCAGTAAACATCGCATTAATGGCAATACCAATTAAAATAATGCGAAGCGGGCTTAACCCTGACTTCCATGAAAACGAATAAACGAGATAACACGCAAACGCACCACCTAAAAAGGCGAATACGGGTGTCCAGAAAAAGAATTGCGGGAACAACGTAATAATAACGAGTGTCATAAAACTAGCTCCTGAAGATATACCGATTACCCCAGCATCAGCGAGTGGATTCTTCATAACAGCTTGAAAAAGCACCCCTGAAACAGCAAGAGCCGCTCCAGTGAACAACGCAATAATAATACGCGGGAAACGTAAATCTTTAATGACTTCAACCTCTTCATTTCCACCTGTAAATATCCCTTGTATAAGTTCAACAATACCTACTTCTAAACTCCCTTTCATCGCTGACAATGATGTCATAACAATGAGCAATGCAGTAACAATGAGGAAACTCCAAGTTTTTTTATTCATTCTACTCTTCCTTTATATTAAAATGCATCACGGATACATCATTTTTTTCAATTCATCTAACGCTTCAATTGCTGCTAAATTTCCTGTCGTTCCAAATAAACGCTCTTCTAAATCGTAAACACGGTTATTTTTAACCGCAGCAAAGTGTTTCCAAATGTCATTTGTTTTAAATTCTTTATCAAACATTTTTACAACTTCATCAGGCATACCATGAGCTGCTCGTAAAATAATATCTGGATCAGCTTTCTTTAAATACTCTGTATTAGAAGCTAAATATTCTACTTGTTCACCTTGCACAATATTTTTACCACCTAGTTGTTTCACTAAATCTCCAATATAAGAATGCTCTGTTGCTACTAAATAACTGCCCGGCACACCTAATAAAATAAGCACTGTCGGTTCTTTCTTTCCTTTTACTTCCTTTTGAATGCTAGCAACCTTTTTATCTAACTTAGTTACCACTGCTTCAGCTTGTTTTTCACGTCCATATTTCTTACCTAAATCGCTAATAGAACTTTGCATATTTTTTAAACTCGTTAAATCTAAAAAGTTTGCTTTCATACCCACACCATCAAAAACTGGCTTTAATTCATATTCAAGTGTTGTCACAGATAACACTTCTGAAGGCTTTAATGACTTTACCTTTTCCATATCTGGACTCATTGGATTCCCAACTTCAGGTAAACCTTTATATCGCTTCGGTAAAGGTTTAGAACTTGTTGGAACGCCGACTAAATCTACTTCTAACGCATCCATAATTTCAGTAACAGCCACTGTTGTTGCAACAACGCGCTCTTTACTCTCACTCTTTACCTGCTTTGCTGTTTCTTTTTTTGGTGATGAGCACCCGGCTATACTCATTAACAAAATGATAGCCATTAGTACACTTACGATTTTCTTCACTCTCAATCACCACTCCCTTCCATACAATATGAAACAAGTCTTGATGCACGCGAACATGCATCAAGACTCCAAAAATTACAATCTACCTGCTCTATATTTACGAACTAGTAAAGCAAGTGAACCTAGCAGTAACACCATGTATAAACCAAGTTGTGCTGTATCTGCAGTTTTTGAGTTTTTCTCTTTTTTTGAATCATTTTTTGTATCTTCTTTTTTCTTCTGACCATCTGCATTTCGGTTAAAATCAGGAGTACCTACTGTTTTTACATTATCTACTTTCGGTGTAGTCACTGGATTTTTCGGTTCATTTTTCGGTTCCTCTTTAATAGTTCCTAACGCGCCGATATTATTTGTATCAAATTGAATTTGTACATCGTAGAAATGATGGTAGTTCATCTCATCGATGTCTACCTTTACTTTTGCGTTTAATTTTTTAAATAGATCTTCTACTTCAAACTGTACTACTCGCGTATTTGCATTTTTATCTTCGCTTACTACTTTCGCATCAGCGAATAGTTCCTTGTTTTCCGTTTGGAATTTCGTAATCCACGCACTATTTTTCAGCGTCATCTCAATGTATTTTTTACCATCTTTTACGATTAATTTCGCTGGATTTACAACATAGTCATGCATCTTTGAAATCTCATCTGTTTTATCTTTTAATACTTTAAATGTAATATCATATTGGCCATCTACTAAATTTTTCGGATCAACTATTACTTTCGGGTTATTATTTCCACCTTGGTTGTCATTTCCACCCTGGTTGTCGTTTCCGCCTTGGTTTTCGTTTCCTCCTTGGTTTTCGTTTCCTCCTTGGTTTTCGTTTCCGCCTTGGTTTTCGTTTCCTCCTTGGTTTTCGTTTCCTCCTTGGTTCCCTAAAGCTTTAATACTGTCTTGATCAAATACAAATTGAACATCGTAGAAATGGTGATAATTCATTGAATCAATATCTACTTTTACTTTTGCATTTAATTTTTTAGACAAATCGTTTACTTCTACTTCTACTACTCTTGTATTTTGTTCTTTATTTTCACTTAACACTTTTGCATTAACGAAAGAACCATTCTTCTCAAATTCAAATTTCGTAATCCATGTACTATTTGTTAATGTAAACGATACGTATTTCTTACCATCTTTTACTTTTAATACACCTGGGCTTTTTGTGTATGTGTTCATCATTGAGATTTCATCTGTTTGATCTTTTAACACTTTAAAGCCAATGCTGTATTCACCATCTTTAAGAGCTTTTGGATCAATTGTTGTGTTATTATCTTGGTTGTCGTTTCCACCTTGGTTGTTGTTTCCACCTTGGTTGTTATTTCCGCCTTGGTTGTCGTTTCCTCCTTGGTTGTTATTTCCGCCTTGGTTGTCGTTTCCACCTTGGTTGTTGTTTCCACC
>NZ_JXIS01000114.1:0-10747 GCF_000836715.1 Bacillus sp. L_1B0_5
TAAACTCCAATATCCATTCCCATGATTGATTACAACTACGTTTCCGTTTGGATAGGAAGCGGTCGCCTTGACTAATTGCTTAGCTAGGTTTACCATCACCCCTCCTCCAGAACCGTACTTACAAGTCTCCCTGTATACGGCTCACTATCATTCTTTTAATGAAGAGTTCCCTTGTGTAATCTTTTGTGACAGTCATTTCCTTGACCTGGTCCACAAAGTGCTATTGTCCGTCTGTTTCTTGATATCATTCTTTCTTCCCATTTCTCGAGCTGTTTCTTGCGTTTGATATCTTTTAGTTTTCGGACGTGGTGAATCTCGAGTTTCACACCAGTAGCACCACAATATTCACATTTCTCTGCTTGTAACCTTTCAATCAAACTGGTTCTTCCTGAATATTTCAGCGTATTAGGGATTGTATCTATTTCTTTTGAATCGGATAATTTCGTGACTTTTTTGAACGATTTAATCAAACGTTTTTCTTTCATACCTGATTTCGTTTGGTATTCAACAGTGAATTCGCCGTTTTTGCTGTACTTTGCGATGATTTTCTTCATGGATTTTCTATATTTACTTGCAAATGTTTTGTACATGCTATATTCCACAAAGTAAGCCATTTTGTTTAGTACACTCACATTATTTGCTATTTTGTAATATTCATAAAAACCCCTTAATTCACTGTCGTACACATTAATAATCTCCAAATCATCTATCGAAATAAGCTCTGTTCTACATTGTGATATCCATTCTTTCCCATCCATCTTTATCATCTTTTTCTCAACAAGCTTTTGTACCCATTTTTCGTACGGAACGTACAGTAGGATGTTTCCTTGAAAACGTTGGTAATGTCCTCTACTGGTTTTGCGCTTGTAAGAATTCTGTGTTGTAATGTCATACCCGAGGAAGCGTGCTTTTTCCTTATTAGCATTTGTGATGTAAGTTTTTGATTCTGATAGCTCTATCTTGAGATTTATATCAAGAAATTCTTTGATTTCTTTTTTTATCTCTTCAGCATCATTCTTACTACCTATAACACCAACAATGAAATCGTCTGCGTAACGGACGTATTTCATCCGCTTAAAGGTATTATCCATTGGATTTAAGGCTGGGACGTTTTCACGTTCTTTATATATTCCAGCCCTCTCACGTATGTTGGATTCCCTCTCTTCATCGGTCATTTTTTCCCATTCACTCTCTGTTTTCTTTAAACGACTTAACCTGTTTTCGAATTCCCTGTATTCTTTTGTTCGTCGTCTACTTTTCCCTTGGTTGAATGTATCTATAAATTTCTCCATAAATACATCAAGTTCGTGTAGGTAAATATTAGAGAGAATAGGGCTAATAATCCCGCCTTGTGGTGTTCCACTATATGTGCGATGATACTGCCAGTTTTCTAGGTAACCCGCTTTAAGAAATTTCCATATAAGCTGAATAAATTTTTCGTCTTTGATTCGTTTGCGAAGTAATTTTATTAGAATGTGATGGTCAATGTTATCAAAGAATCCTTTGATGTCACCTTCTATGAACCATTTAGCACCAGTGAAATTCTTTTTTAGTTGAATTAGCGCAGTGTGACAACTTTTGTTTGGTCTAAAACCATGAGATGTCTCTTTAAAAACAGGCTCATAAATCGCTTCTAATATCCTTCTTACGACCTCTTGTACTAACTTGTCATCGACAGATGGTAAAGCTAATGGTCTTTTTTTATCACTATTTTTCTTCTCAATGTAGATTCTTTTAGATGGATTTGGTTTATAGCTTTGATTTTTCAACTGTTCAATTAATCGTTCTATCCGTTGTAAACTCATTCCGTCTATTGTTTTCTGATCTGATCCTTTTGTCATGTTTCCCGGATTTTTACTTAGCTTCCCATACGCTTCTAGGAAAAATTGTTGATTATATAGATTCCTATATAGCCTTTGAAATGTATATTGTTGATTACTTTGAGATTTCTTCATTAAATTGTCTATTACGACCTCTGGAATTTGCATGAAGCATTCCGCTCCTTTCCGATTTATAATAAGACTGAATGACTTGGTCCCTTCGCCATGTACAAGGCTTTCCCTTGCTCAGACTACTACGGACTCTCCGTTACCTTATCAGATATTCAAACATCTACATGTCATAGCTCTTTTAAGCATTCTGACTTAGGCAATCCCCATTTAGACATATAAGAACATAGGCTTGAATTGATGTCGGATGCGACTTTCACCATTTCATGTTAATTACAAGTGGATAGTCACTAAGGTTAAAGTTGTCTATTGGATACGGTGATAGACAACATGTGACTACTAGACGTTTTGTAGTTACCTTCCGTCTAGCGCTTCGCTAGGCGTCCTCTGGTTATCGTTCACGCAATCCAGCATTCATCCTCATTCAATTCTTTTCATCTAGCGTTTCAGTTGTGCTTGGGTAACTTAGCAACTTAACGCGTTGCAAACATGCTGTACTCCCCCTTGAGTTTCCTCTTAGGATAAGTTTGCTGATGATAAGGAGTTACATTAACCTCTAGTTCCTTACGGGTTGCCCAGTTCCCGTATTCTTATATGCCCTTATGGGCGCACATATCCGCCAAACCCCGAACCGGAAGCGCCAAATTTCGCCCACTCTACAACGCCACCTTTCGACGCGGCAATTGGTGTGACACCGTCTTGGCAAGAATAATCAATACCTTTATGAATAGTGCCCCAGCGTGGCCCAAATGGGCTTGTAATCGTTGTTTGAGCGATAGGACGAATAAACCCTTGTGAGCTTGCTGATCCAGTATCTACAACGCCGCCTGGCTTTCCCGCTTCACAATTAAAAGTAAGGCCGCCCATTTGCGCCACAAACTTTGTTACTAATACAGGCCATAAACCATTTGTACCATGCGGATCATTTGCGGCTCCTGGCGGTGCATATTTCGCTCCAATTGCTTCTATGGTTGTTATCCCCATACCGATATAGTTTTTATATAAGTTTCGGGCCATAGCGTTGATTCCTTCATCTAAAGTGGCAAACTTCATGAATCCTTTCATTTGTGAACTACCAGGGTCCATGAGGCCACCAGGGTTGTTATAGTTCTTTACTGCATTAGAAGTACCATTACCCGTTTCTAATCTTGCAATGGCCGCTAGTAAAACGGGATCAATTTGATTTTGTGTTCCTGCATTTAAAAAGGCTTGTGCTTTCCCTGTAAAAACGCCGCCTAAATGGGGCTGTAGTTCTTCTGGTGCCACTGTTTTTCCACCTGGCCGACAAACTGTCATTCCATTACTTGGGATGGTTGCTGGCGCTTCCTCTTCTTTTTTGCCAATCCCTTGCCCCAAAACGATAAATAAAAGAAATCCAATACAGACGAACAATCCTATTGTGAAAGTAGAACTCCCAAAAAGAAATGTCAGTAACCAGGATTTCTTTTTCTTCTTCTTTTTTTGTTCTTGTGCAATCTCTTCTTGTACCGTTTTATCTACAACTTCTTTTATTTCTGGTCTCATATCATCCCTCCCCCTTTACAACATGTATCAAGATTGATTGAAATACTTTCGAACAATCAGCCCATATATAAGGGCTAAAAGAATGGGTATAATCGCAAAAACATGAAATAGTAGCGTTAAAACAGTAGATTGCTGGTCTTGTATAAATTGTAGTAATCCAAAATGACCGATTCCTACAAACCAAATGAAAAAGGCTAGTTTCGCTCTATCATCTATACGACAACGTAACTCACTATGGATAATTTGAAGTGTTAGAAGAATGAGTGTATACCAGATAAGTAATCCTAAACCAATCCATCCTAATAAATCTGTCGCCCATTCTCTTTGTATGAAAAGAATAATTATGTTCATCCATCCTAAACACCCAATGCAAAGAAAAATACTGATATTCACCATTTTCATACACGTTAATCCCCAGTGTTTCATAGATAAATCGCTCCTTTTTGCGTAAAAAAATAGTAAAGTCCTAAAAGACTAGGACTCTACTCATCTTTTTTTGGTGGCTCCAAATCATCTAAATTATCTAAGTTTTGCGGATCAGTAGAAGGCATCCAGTTTTCACTTCCTGCGGCTACAGCTCCATATTGTATATCTGGCGTATCAATTGTTTCTGCTTTTTCTTGAATTGGCTCATTTTTGCTTACTTCTTTCTCATTTACTGGTGCCAAATCAGAAGAAATAGGTTCCGTTGGGATAAATGAGTCAGAAGAATTTATAACTTGTGTAGTTGACTCGACATCTATATTAGGGGTTTTTGCAACAATTTCCCCCGCTTCGGTCACTTCTGCAGGTATAGCATCTGGAATATCTGCGCTTGTTGTTTCTGGTGTGTGAGGTACAATAACACCTTCTTCATTTACATCTGCACGAATTGTGTCTGGTATTAAAGGTTCACTTGCCTCAGTTTCAATTGGTGTTGAGATTTCTTGTTGTGGAATATGTGTTGAAGTTTCCTGTTCTGGCTGTATTTCTTCTCTTGAAATATCCATCGGAATTTCTTCTGTTGGGATGTCTTGTTGTGGGATATCAGATGGGATTTCTTCATATACTTCATGATCTGGTGACACTTCCTCTAATGGAAGTTCTTGTGTTGGTACTTCTGTTTGAATCTCTTCATATGCCTCCATATCGCTTGAAACCTCTTCTAGTGGTATTTCTTGTTCTGGCACCTCTGTTTGGATTTCCTCATATGCTTCCATATCAGTTGAAGCTTCTTCTAGTGGTACCTCTTGTTCTGGTACTTCTTTTTGAATTTCTTGATATGCTTCTATATCAGTTGGAACCTCTTCTAATGGTACCTCTTGTTCTGGTACTTCTGATTGAATTTCTTCATATCCCTCTATATCAGTTGGCATTTCTTCTCCTGTTGGAATTTCCTCGTCTTGTAAAGATACTAGCTCTGGTTGAACCTCCATTTCTGATTCTTCTACTTCTGTTCCTTCTTGTTGTCCTTCTACTTCTTGTTCTAATGCTTCTTTATCTAAGCTGATAAGGTCTTGTTGCATTGGTGCTTCTTCTTCACCTGGTGTCGGTAGTTCTTTTCCTTCCTCTTCTTGCTGTGGTAAATTCCCTTCTTTATCACGATCTTGTAAAGAAATAAGTTTTCCTTTCTTTTGATTCTCTTCTTTTTCTTGTTCCGTTTGATTATTTGGTAGATCGTTCGGTATATTCGCTTGCACTAACGGGTTGGTTTTTGTCTTTTCATCGTCTGTTCCTACATTTTCTAACTGGCCGCCTGCCGCCGCTAATTCAGCCGCATTGTTAAAATGCATCCCCATTTTGTCTCCAATATAAGACATTGTATTTCCAGCGTATTCTTTCCCCTTATCTACAAAGTTTTCTGTCATAAGGGATATATTTGTGACCGTTTCATACACGCCACGTGCTCGACTAAATGCCGCAACAATATTTCCTCTAAACAGGTAGCAAAGAACGAAAACAAGAATTTGGAAAATCATTGTAGACACATATCCTGCAACGCCCGCTTCTGGTAACACATATAGTAATTCTGCTATCGTAAAGATGATGACCAGCATAACAGACATAAAGATTTTTAATGCCAATGGTCGAATCCATTGTGAAGCCCAGCTTTCAATTACTCTGCGGTGTCCTGGCAATAGAGCCACCGCCATGACGATTGGTGAAATAATACTCATGACAAGGAACCATAATTGGAATGCTACAATCAGTAAACAAAACGCGATTACTGGAACACCTGCGAATGTATTCACCACATAATACATGATTGTAAATACAAGGCGCTCTCCTACAGAGGAAATCACCATCATTTGGTTTCCTTGATCCTTTACCTCTTTTTGTACTATTTTTACACGATCTTCTCCTGGCGCTTTCGCCAATAATTCATCTACTCGTTTAGCTCCTAATTTTTCTTTTGAATCTTCCCCATATTGTAGAAACAAATATGGTCGTTCAACTAACAAATCCCAAATCTGCTTTTTCACTGAAAAGATTGCATCCGCTTTAGAACGTCCTGGATCACCGGCAACCGTTCCTGTTGCTTTCGCTAAAACCGTTACACTAATTTCAGAACTAATCGTATTTGCACTCTTTAAAATCGTACTTGCGTTTCCAATGTACGTAACAATAAAAGCAATAACAAGTACCGTTTTTACTAACTCACTTAAACCTTTTGATGGTTGGCGCTTAATAAAGAAGATATAGCCTGCGTAACAAGCGGATAACACACATGCAATGCCAATAATTGCTGGGAATAGTCCAGAAGATAAAAAGCCACCTTTTTCAATACCAGCGATATTTTGCATAGCCGCTCCTAATTTATCCGCTACCGCATCTACAATATCCAGGTTCAACGCTTGATCGACTAAAAAGATTGTTAATTGTCCAAGAATCACATTTAACTGAAAGGCCATATTCGCAAACCATTGACAAGTTGTATACAACATCCTTTGTAAATCTTTACCTACACTATCATCACCAAATAAGTACCCACCAACTTTTTGAAACACGTTCTTATCCTCTTCTTTTGGCTGATAAGTGTCGATTTCGTAATACTTATCTTTGTAAATACCATCTGTGTACCCACTAAATAGATTTTCAGAGATTCGCGCCCCTTTTTGTTCCTGCTTCTCTTCTTTTTTTGTATCTTCCGCTAGGGCCACATGGGACCCTAACGGTAGTAAGAAGAATACAAGAATCATACAAATAGAGAAAAGTTTTTTCATTCCTTTTGCCCCCATTTATGGACATGTACAGGTTTCATATCTCCCACAATTGAACTAAGACTATTTGTTGAATCCCATGCCCATTCATAATTTTTCCACTTATTATCCTTTTTATCTTTAACCATTCGGAGGTATAACCCCATTTGAGCCTTTTCTACAGGATCATAAAATTTTATTCTGTAATAAAATTCATCCTCACCTTCTTGTAAATCATATCTATACAAATCGTAACGTTCTTTCATTTCTTTACTAATGCCTGGATTTTTTACTCGATCTTCTCCAAAATCATATTTTTTGTACTGTAGTTCATTTAATTTTTTTCGGTCCATTTCTATATACGCCTTTAAATACTCAACTGCGGCTTTATCTGCTTCCTTCATGTCACGTTCTTTCTGACTCTCTTGTTGGTTTGCATTACTTTTCGTTTCATTTGAGCAACCCGCAATCCCCGTTACCATCAACATTCCTGCTACACATAATCCAGATAACATACGTAATTTTTTCATCGTTCCATCCTCCATATACAGATAATTTAGAATACTCTTATCTGTATTGTAATACGAATTACGCCAATTGTTGTGCGCGTTCTTCGTCTGTTTTCGTAGAGGAATCAAATGCAGTCTTTAATTCTTGGAAAACAGGATCAATTTCTACAACCGCGGTTCGCCCAAAAATATCCTGGAACAAGGCTTCGCCGCGTCGTAACTGACGTAACATTAAGATATTTTCTTCTGTGACCGGTAAGTTATAGTAACGCAACATTTCTTCCGCTTCCTTATCGTATTTCAATGCAAAACAGAATTTCATCCCCACATTTGCAACCTCTTTATTTTCTGATTGATAATCGGATGCGTTTTGTGTTCCTAAATACAAGCCGATATTGTGATAACGTCCTTCTCGAATGATTTTGTCAGAAGATGCCGCACCCTCTTTATTTTTCAAAATACTTGATGCCTCATCTTGTAGGTATACTTTGAAAATACTACGATCGGAATGCATTAAGGATTTACCAAATGCCGCTAATGCAATTAAGATACTACGAGATAATTTATCTGTAACACTTTCATTCTTTTCCTCTGATTTCGGAATGCGTAAATGTTGAATTTGTAATACCTGTAATGGACGTTCTAGGCTTAATACGCGGTAATCTTGACCTGGTCTACCAAACAATAAATCTCCTAACTGGATGCCTTCTAAGGTTGCTAAACGATTTGTAAGGGCATTTAACCGTTCTAATTCAGTTGGTAATAAGTTAGGTTCTTTCTTCATTTCCTCTAGTTCTTTACGAACCAAAGTTAAACACGCATCTTTCTTTTTCGCTACTCGTTCAATCGCCTTATATAAATAGTCATATCGTATATCTTCCAATCCTACATCCGATAGGAACGTTAAAATTTCAAGTGCTAAACTCTTTGCATCTTCTATTGTTGCACTTATTCGGAATGGGTCTAAACAGCCCGCATCCTTTTTATCCTTCCCAAGCGTCCATACTTGCAAGGTATCTTCGCTGAACCCTGGCAATAATTCTGGCCATCTTGTGCGGTCCCCTTTTGGATCGATGATAAATGCCCTTCCCCCACTCATCACAATCCAGAAAGCGAGTAAGTTCATTAGGAACGATTTCCCTTTCCCTGTTTGCCCTGCGAACATCACCGATAAACTTTCAAACGCTGTTACAATGTTGTCTAATGCTTTCGCTGCGAGTTCTGGACGAATAAAAACAGGACGATTTAATTTCTTTGTCTTTCCAATGTAAAACCCTTGATTGTCACCAATTTGCGTTGTGGCCCCGAACATGCCCATTGCAAGTACACCTGGTTCCACAAACAATTTGAAATCCGTATTATAACGTTTAGAACCTGGTAAGAACTCGTAGAAGTATGCTAACTGTTCTCCATATGGATTGACTAATTCAATTTTCATTTTGCGATATTCTGTAATCAGCGTATTAACGCGTGATTTTAATGTTTTCGCATCTTCGGCATACACACAAAACAGTACACTTAGTTCATATCCAGGTGCGCCCGTTGTTTCAAATCGATCTTTTACAATTTTGACGCCTCTTGCTTTGCGATCAATTGTTAAATCTGTTGTGCGGCCACCTACCATTGCTTGTTGGCGTTGATCGTTTAATTCCAGTTCACTGTTTGAAAGTTTTTGGGTAACCATCTGGTTTTCTAAATGATACGCTCGAATACTCATTTCAACAGGAAACTTTAATGAATGAGATTGAATGCGATAAATCCACTCTCCACCAGGAAAAGCCGATATTTCGGGCATATCTTTCACCGCAAGAAAAGCAACATGAGAGGTTTCCATTTCCCCTTCTTCATTTTGTCTTTCGAGTATCAGAGAGCGCCCTGGGCTTTCATCAATCACCGTATCCGTTAAGTGCACCATTTCTTGTAAATCTGGCCGACGTACTTTTACCGCCTTTCCTTCTTCATTTTTCAAGGTAACCGTAGAACCTACTTTCCAGTTTTGATCTCGATTCAGTTCTTTCATGCCACGTTTGAAGTTATGATGGAATAAAAACCGCGTTGTTGACGGTTTCGCACGTCTTGTATTATGAAAGGCCCCTCTAACCTGGCTAAATAACACGTCCTCTACTTCTAAATAATTTTCAATTTCCTCTTCTAAAATATCCGTCACATTCATACCCGATATGTTTTGGGCTGTCTCTGCAAATCCTTCTCTTATCTTCTTCATAAACTTCCATGTTTCTACGACAGGGTTACGAATTTGTCTTTCTTTCTGTTCCATATTCAGTTGTACTAAAACGAAAAAGCGATATTCCATGTTCTCTTTCGCAATGGCCGCATTTCGTAAGTATTCTTTTACCTTTTTAAAAAGAAAGCGTCCTGTTGGGGCCATTGGCCCTTTTAAAGTGGAAATATGTTCATCCAGAATTTCATCTGAATTTGTTGTACGAGGAATCACAAGCAAGTGGATATCATATTCTTGATGGGTAAATAGAGCGAGTTGGTTGCGATAATATACTTTTTTTGTACTTTCGTCTTGATGATCGTATTCAAATCCGTCTACTTCATACACTGCGGATACTTTTCCGTCTGTGCTAAACGCTAAATTCTTTTCAACGTGCTTTAATGGTGGTCTGTTCATCGTTTTCAACATATTCAACTTCCTCCTTTTGGGGTAAAAATGTTACATCATAAGCGTGTATGTCGTTCTCTTCTTCACTGAATGAATGTACGATTGGTAAATCTTTGACGTCATGTTGTACACATACATGACCATAAAACACATGTTTTTTAAGTTTGGGTACATTCACCAAGCGACTACTTTGATGCTTCCGTAAACGAAATGTGACCCAAGACCGAACAAAAGAGAAAAGTGATTTTCCATCTGTTTTATATTTATCCGCGCCCCATACTAAGAAAAGAGGAATCACACCATAATACATGAGCCAAACTTGATCGATCATATCCCCAAATATCCATTTAAAGGGAGGAAGGAAGCGGAAAGCTACAAGCCCCGCTTCTACCGCCGCAAAATAACCAAGTGCCCTCCATGTAACCGCACGCGGAAGACGATACCCCATAATTTCGTACTGTCTTCGCATATAGTTCATATAGCTTCCGAAACAATAGACGATGATAGATTTTGATTCTTTTTCCTTCATGTAGCCCTCTTCCTTTCCATCCCTTACTTAGACGCCAAACAATCCGCCTAACCACGTTCCGATTGTTTTTAATGCATCTGGTTTGTTAATGAAGAATACAACAATCCCGCCGCCAACAATTAACGTAATCGCTTTTCCCCATGCACGCTTTGCCGCTACGATCAAAATAACAATGATAAACGCACAATATAACGCGTATGTTCCTTGTGTCTTCATCATTTCGAAAAATCCTTCTAACCCGATTCCTAACACAAAATGATTTATATTGAACATATACATGCCCCTCTCCTATTTTGTTTTTAAGTCTATTACGATCCATTGCTTTCCATCTTGTTTTACAAACAACGTATAACCTGTTTTCATTTTCGATTCAGAATGTGGATCAATCATAGATACCTCTATTTGTACCTCATATGTGCCTTTTGTTT
>NZ_JXIS01000115.1:0-21839 GCF_000836715.1 Bacillus sp. L_1B0_5
TTATTTTAGTTTTGCAACACCCTCTACTATATAAAAAGAGAATTATGAACCAAATTTTCTTTACTTGGTGCGTTAAATTTATAGAAGATAGATAGTAACATAATTTTCTCAATAAGTAATATTCTTATTTCAATACAAAATTCTTACAATTAATGCTATACCTGTATTAAGGGGACCGTTTTAGTTGATTAGGGAGAAAAATTGTAAAAATGATATGGGAGGAATAAAAAATGTCATTGAAAAAGAAGTTAGGTGTTGGAGTGGTTTCAGCCGCTCTTGGTTTATCTTTAATTGGTGGGGGTACATATGCATATTTTAGCGATCAAGTTGTAACAAATAATACATTTGCTGCAGGTACATTAGATTTAGCTATGCAACCAACTACTTCACTTAACTTAGGAAATTTGAAACCTGGGGACAAAATATTAAAGAAATTCAACTTAACAAATAGTGGTACACTAGATATTAAAGACATCATGATGAAAATAGATTATACTGTTAACGATTTAAAACAAAATAATAATACAGAAGATTTTGGTGAACACATTAAAATACAATTTCTTTTGGATTGGGATCCAGCAAAAAGCCCTGTATACGAAACAACTCTTGCAGAACTAAAATCACAAAGTCCAGAGATTGCTTCCAAGAAAGTATTTCATTCCAAGTGGGCTGAAACAGGTGGATTAAAATCTGGGAAAATGGATTGGTTTTGGATGAAGTTTATATTTGAAGATAGCGGAACGGATCAAAACGTGTTTCAAGGGGATAGTATTGCGTTAAAAATGGAGTTCCAAGCCAATCAAACAGAGGGAAAAGAAAGATAATCTTACAAAAATATTGTTACGAAAATGTAAAAATGAGCTTGTAATTTTTTATAATTTGTAAAATTGACCATCAAATATCCATATAAAAAAGCAGTGATATCAGCACATGTGTATAATATCGCTGTTTTTTTGAGTTTATTGTATGTTTTATAAAACACATTTTAAAATTTTTCATTCATATTCAATAAAAAGGTACTAAATAAATGGGATTCTGTTGTTGCGATTAGTCTATAGCCGCTAGAAGAAGATGCTTGTCCGTATCTAGCAGCAAATATTATAAATTTAGGATATGACTGGTACAATAATAGTTAAAAAAATAATCATGAAAAAAGGGACCCACCAAAAGAGCGCCTATTTTGTTAAAATATATAACTGAAATTATATAGAATGCTGATTAGAATTCCGATATAAGATTTATTTACGCATCACCTAAAAAATAGGAATAACATAGGAAATACTAATTAATAAACAATCAACGTAACAAAAAGGGTGAAAATTTATATTTTGATAAATCATTTTTGAGACAGTATTTTGTTACTGCTAGTTAAACCGTTAATATATTTCATATCTTCAAATATAAAACGTAATAAAAACGGATGTTTATGTTACAAATATCATTGAACTACTCACCACTTAACGTCCTTACGGATTGTTTGAAGTGGGAGATTCCTGCGAACACCGATGTATCCACCGGTTATCTTAGCAGGCTCTACCCGTAGTCCCTACGGTGAGAACATAAGTATCTCGTACGCTGACTCACCACACTCCCTACTTTAGCTTGGTTTTCGCAACTTCGGCAAGCGTGGGGCGAAAGAACGTTGAAGATTTTACGGTTGCAACGTTTTTCTGCAACCAACCTCATATCTTCAGTTTTCGAAGAGCAATCTGTACAAGTAAATGATAGCAAACATGTTGGCCTATGCCAACCGACATTCATCTCCCACCTAAAATTGGTGTTTCACACCTTCACATTCTTGAGGAAGGAGTCTTCTGTCGGAAAACGATAAAAAACAAAGCTTAATAAAAAATGGTATTGCTATAACCTATTATTACACGTATCTCGGCGAAAAAAGCAATAGAATTTTCATAAAAAAAAGCCCTAATTGATACGGACTCTTTTTTGAGTTTTTACAAGAGTAAACTTTTAAACACATAATTACATTTCTATTATTTATTTTACCACTTGAACAGATGCTGGTTTCCACCCCTGATTTTCTACCCAATCAATATTAACCTTATATTTTTTATTATTTTGCTTATCTCGTACATTACCGTAGGCTTTATTATTACCATTATTCCCAATAAAATCGAAAATCAATTGGCTCTCTGGAACATCAACAGCATAAGAAATTGCTTTTTTCATCTCACTCCAATCTACTGTTCCTTCTTTAAATTTCATTTCAGGTTTTGCTCCTTGCTCTGTACCAATTGGCTTCCAAGAAGGATTAGTTTGAGAACCCTTTTCTTGAGATACCGTTTTTTCTCCCTCTTTATTTTCAGTTCCGTTCGCTTTTGCCGATTTTTCTGCTTTTTGTTTCTCTTCTAACTGTGCTGCTTCTTTATCTTCAGTTTTCTTTTCTTCTATCTTTGATGCTTCTTTATCTTCAGCTTTCTTCTCTTCTGTTTTTGCTGTTTCTTTATCCTCAATTTTCTTCTCTTCTATCTTTGATGTTTCTTTATCTTCAATTTTCTTCTCTTCTATCTGTGTTGCTTTCTTTTCTTGAGCAATTGTTTTCTTTGATGTATTAGAAGGGGTAAACAACTGGTATGTCACTATACCAACTGTCACTAATATCAAAGTAAATGCAATATTAAAAATTGCCTTTTGACGACGATTCTGTTGTTTTTCTTGAAACCTGCTTACTTGTCCCATTCTTCAAGCCTCCGTGTTTACTTTCTCCTCTACTCTTTATGCATTATCCCTATAATTCTTAATATTTTTATTAAATAATAGAAATAAACTACACTTTCCATACAGGATTTCATACCATAATAAAATTTGTTTTTTCAAGCATCTGACATATGTTATTAAAAATAGTTTAATTCATTAAAAATTGATAAGCTTCTGCACTTAAGAAACCTTCACTTTTATTCAAAGGTGATTCCAATTACGTCCACATTAGATCTCCTGTAGAAAGCTTTTTAACAATTAAACCTCTTCTTCCCTTATTTATAATTTTTAAATTAAATTTCCCTCTATGGTATAATAAAGATGTTTCGTTTTCTAATGGGGTATGTCGTAAAATCAAAAGGGATTTTATCTCTTTTAACTTCTTTTCAGAGTAAATTTCACCACTAGGAAATTCTATTATTCCTAATGTAATCCTTAATTCGCTCTCATCACAAAGCCATTCCTTATTAAGTTCCCTTACCTTTTGTATAAAGCTTCTTTTTGTTTGTCCTATATAGAGCAATGTCACCTTCTTAGCATATACTCTAGAGATTGCAAATATCCCTTTCTTAGAAGCTTCTTCCCTATTATAAAAATCATTTATACTATACATGCCATATCATTTAATATGTACTGTTTCTATGAATCTCACCTCGTTTTTAGACAATATTATAATTTCTGAATGTTCAAATTATTATAGGCGCATAGTCTTGATTACTTGAATTATAAATTGTGCTTTTCAATAATACATTTTATTATTACTAATTTCAATAATGCAGAAAAATAAACTATTATAGTTTATTTACAAAACTATTTGAACTACCCCTGCTTTCACAAGAAATCCGCCTTTTTACTCTATTCATTTTTTAATACATTCCTATCCACGGTTTTAGGGTTCTCTTTTATACTATGTTAGCCGAAAAATTGTATAAACAACCATTTCAATTGGTGGTAGGTTGGCTAAAGCGGGCATTTGAGATGTATTGTACCATTACTTCTTTTTGAGACATACTTCTCTCCTGTTCTTAATACAATATACCTGTAAAAATGGGTTCTACGTATTCTTCTAAGTTATCAAAATCAACGATATCCAACACAACATCATGGGGGCTCGCAACTTTGACATTACCACCCACTACATAAATCATAATTCGTTTTTCTTCCACCTTTTTCACCCTTTCTACACCCTAGTTTTACAAAATAAGAAGTCATCCAAACTTATATTTATTACTTCCTGTTATCTCCTCTCTCTTATTCTATGCATAGTCTATCTAAATTTTAATTGGCTACTAAAAAAAGAAGTTACAGGATGATTAAAAAAAGCCAGGTGCATTGCACTCGGCTTTATGGTCGATTAAACAATTTTACTTCAGGCGTATTAAACTGATGTAGATAGTCTTTAGTAGAAGTATAGCCTGAATTCATGAGTGTTTTCTTTTCTTCTTCTGTGATATCGAAATTAAACGACGGCGTAAAGAATGTATTGATAAATACAGTGCGGGCAGCATCTTCCTTGGTTGTTTTTCCGCTCTCATGACCTTTGATCATCGTTTGAGACAAATTCCATACAAAATGAATAAGAGAATGACCAATATGATGTTCTGTTGAAGTTGCGATATGTTTTAACATGGCAATCTCGGCCTGAGATTCTAAACGGAAACCCAGTGTTTCTTTGTTGTAGACAATTTCATCTGCAGGATCAAAGAAAGATGCATTGTATTTCGTGTGTAAGCTTCTTAGTGTAGAATGATCCTCCGTATTGCTTACCAATTTATTAACCTCGTCAATCGTATCTGTGGTCGTGAAGTGTTCTTCTTTATTCACAAAACTTTTCCGATCAAATAAACGAATTGGATAGTTATCGAGTACACCTCCGTCTACATAATAATCTTTTTCCCATTCTACAGATTTAAAAAAGAATGGGATGGACATCGAAATCCGCACAGCAACTACTAACGGGACATCAGGTGTCGTTTCACGAGAAAACGTACGAAGCTGGTGTGTAGAAATGTTCGTACCTTGGAAAAACACGTCTTTTCCTGTTTTGTCATACAACTGCTGAAAGGTTGTGTCCTTACTCCCTGTCCACTTTTCAACGATCTTCCCTACCCACTCAGTGAAGAAATCCCCTTTATAGATACCAAAACCATCAAAAAATAAACGAATGTTATCTTGTACAATCGAAAAATCATCATCTTTAAACGCTTTAAAATTCATGTCTTTATGGATTTTTACAAGATCTGCGAATGGAATGGAAAGACCTAAAAGTAATGCAGTAATCGCTCCTGCTGAAGTCCCCCCAAATCGTTGTATTTCTGGTAAAATCCCTTCTTCATTTAGTGCACGGATGGCACCTATATAAGCGCTTCCCTTTACCCCGCCACCTTCAAATACTAAGTTACGAAATGGATATGCCATTCTATACCTCCAATAGAGAAATTTTCGATCTGTTATAGTATCGGAATTATATTGAATTATATTGAAATATATTCCAAATGGTATTAAGAACGTTTCATGCCCTCCGATACGTATGGCGGAATTATCTTTATTCAATGGATGAATTGTTTGAAAGAGAAGGAATCTGCTTGGAATGGTAATTTAGTAGGATAGAAAACAGAAACGGAGCGTGTCTTTGGATGCACTGACTAATATCCCCTTTTGAAATCGTATATAACGTAACTTCTTTTCCGGTGCCTCCTCCTAGTAAAATCACGAGTAAGAAACCAATAAACAATCTACATTGCATAAAGCCCTCACTCTCTTTAACATACAATCCAGTGAAATAATTTGTTTCAAATACGTAGAAATATGGTTTAACCAGCAATCAATGATCAGGTCTTCTTACCTTAAATAAACCTAAATCTATTTGTTTCCATACAGGAAGAGATAAATAGTTTTGTTCCCATTCATGGAATAGTACAATCTATGCAAAATTACATATCTAATTAATTGCTTTTAATGTTATATTTTAATAGCGATGAATGCTATTATTTCATAAGTTGTCAACAAGCGTTATGTACGAGAAAAAGGAAGGGGCCAAATAGACCTCTTCCTTTTTCTGCTAATTAACTGAATTATTCTCAGGTAAAAATTTAAATAGTGATGCTCATTTACAGGCGTCTAATTATACATTTAACATGCTAGCTTTGCTTGATGCTAGAAAAATTAAAGATGGTAGCATTAAGTTATTAAGAGACAATAATTCATCAACACGAAGATAGATTTATTTTGGCTAGATAAATCTGGTGATAAATATACAGCTCATGAAGTAACAGAAAGTGTTTAAGTGAATGGGCAAACGAAAGATAATAGTAAATGGGTTTACAAATAGAGTCACATCATTCAACACAAAAGTTTCATGACTTTCAAATAGAGATCTTCAAACTCGCTAAAATGGACGCGAAAAGCACCTAATGTATCGATATAAGTAAAAATCACATCTTTTTCATTAAAGTGGATACCTTCCTGCGCTAAGTCATAGCTATCATCAAGGCTGTATAAATCAAAATATTCTTCTTCCCAATACAGGCCTATGTTTACTAGTAATCGTGTAGAGTAAGTAATAGCTTGTTTAACATTCCATTTCTTATCTACTAACTTTTCAGTCATAATAGAAAGAAGGACATACCTATTCATATAACCGATAGTCAGATATATCCAGTTATTATTTTATATTGAAATAAATAAGGGTTCAAAGTTATTTTGTGAAAATTATACAAAAAGTAATAATTCATCGTTCACCCAACAATAAATAATCTAGGTAAAGAAAAATACTAGAGAATATCACAGTGTAGTAGTCTCTAGTATCTTTTCATAGTATTTTAACGGCTATGCAATACTGAGGGATAAAAAAGGACCTCTTACGGAAAGATAAGAGGTCATCAAGAAGATAAAAATGTTGTATTTGAAACACGCGAGTTTCTAATTCACATCATAACACAATATATCTATATATTCAATATATACATTAAAAGTAAGTAATGTATGGTCAAAAAACACACGTAATATTAATTTGGGACCGCATGTTTCCTCCTGTTATCCTATTTCTTCTACAATGGCGTGATTGTAACAATGGATGGTATCCTCTGTATACTGATGAGCAATTGTAGTAAGTTCTTCTAAAGACATACTATACTATAAAATTAAATTAACAAATATTATTTTATGGAGGTCCATAATGAATAAAACAGAACTAATTAACCAAGTATCCGAGAAAACATCACTTACTAAAAAAGAGGCTACCGCATCTGTACAAGCTATCCTAGATCAAATTACACAATCTCTTCAAAAAGAGGAATCCGTACAGTTAATTGGATTTGGTACATTTGAAGTACGTGAGCGTTCTGCGCGTACTGGGCGCAATCCCCAAACGGGCGAAGAAATGCATATCCCAGGAGGAAAAGCACCTGCATTTAAAACTGGGAAAGCTTTAAAAGAGGCTGTTAAATAAGGGTTAAATTATCTATCTAAAAAGGAATCATATATTTTTCCGAAAAATAATTAACTAGATATTTATCATTTTCACGATTCCTATACCCTGCAAACTCTTCTAGTGATAGTATTTGTTTTTTAGATGCTAGGCGCATCTTTTACTGCTAATTTTTTCTTACTTAAATAAACAGCTCGATCCGATTTTTTTGCCACTTCCTGTGAATGCGTTACAACAATTACACATTTATTTTCTTGATGAGCGAGCTCCTGGAACAAATCAATAATGTCATTTGCTGTTTCTTCATCAAGGTTTCCTGTCGGCTCATCCGCAATCAGTAAATCAACATTACAAGATAGTGCTCGAGCAATTGCTACACGTTGTTGTTGTCCACCACTTAGTTGCAAGATATTTCGTTTCGCTTCTACTTCTGTAAGTCCTACCTTCTCTAATAATTCTAATGCTCTTACTTTTTTATTTTGTACCTTCACACCTGTAATTTCCATTGCCGTTAATACATTCTGAAGAGCAGTCATATAGGTAATCAAATTATAAGATTGGAAAATTACAGATACATTTTGATTACGGTATCGATCCAAACCAATTTTTCGAATATCCTTGCCATTATACAGTACATAACCATTTTTAGGTATATCCAGCCCACAACCTAAGCTAAGAGTTGTGGTTTTACCAGATCCAGATGGCCCTAAAATCGTGTAGAAATGCCCTTTTTGAAAAGAAAAATTAACATTATCTAGTATCTTTACTTTTTTTCCGTTACTTTCATAATAATAATCTAAGTTTTTAAATTGTAAAATCGTCTCCATATCGAGCCTCCTTATTCATCTTTTAAAAGGATTTGTTTTGGATTTAAGCGTAGAATAGATAATGCTGGCAAAATAGTTGCTAATATAGCAATAGTCAGTCCAATTCCGCCCATTTTTCCTACATCCTCACCCGTTACACTTACATCAATCTTATCAATTGGATCTTCATTTTGGTTTTGTGGAGTATCACCAATTCCAGCTACCATTACACTACCATTTTGTGGATTGTCTTTTTCTTCGCTTGCTGTAGCAATTTCACTAGAAAGTAAGTTATCCCCTACGAATTGAGAAACTTTAGTTCCTGTTGTTAGGGATAATCCAAATGCTAAAATAGCAATACATACCACTTCTACTACGAACTGCGCCATCAGTTTCCATTTTTTCTCTCCAATGGACAATAGAATCCCCATTTCCTTACGACGTGTTTTAATCGATAACATAATAATTAATCCTAAGATAATCGCACCTGCAATAGATACCATATAGATAATCATTTGAGACGTAGAAGCGATATTTTCGATAGGACCAATCATTTGTTTGTACAATGAATCTTGTGCATCTAACTTAAAATACTTAAAATCAATATCAGATTTTTTTGCTTCTTTTTTAAATGCATCAATGTATTGTGGATCGTTCAATAAGTACACAACTTGAATACTACTACTCATACCTTCATCTGTTTCTAATTTTTTTAAAGTAGAGTAAGGCATATATAGTTTATTAGCTGGATTCATCATAGGAGGGGCATTTTGACCCATTGGTTGTTCATTCGTTTCATAAATACCGATAATTTCAATTTCAAGAGTTTCCTTCTTATCCCCTGATTGAACTTTAACTTTATCTCCTACTTTCAAATTGTTTTGTTCCGCTAATCGTTTTTCCATTAAAGCTACATTCTGATCTTGCATCTGTTCTGTAATTGGTTTCCCATCAATGATTTTACTTTTTCCATTTTTAAAACTTTCGTGTAATAAAGTCTTGCGAACTCCTTCTATCATAAGAGAAGAATTCATATCTATTTCTGAACCTGAACCTGATCCTCCCGCTATTGCAACGCTACCTTTTCCTTTTCCTTCTTCTCCTTCTGAAGCTCCTACTAATTTAAACCCATCCGCAATTCCGAAATTATGGGTTATATAATTATAGTCTTTTACATACTTGGACTTCGCTAATTGATCTGTTTCTTTTGTGTTAAGCTTTGGTGGTTTAGGCATCTCTCCCGTTTCCCTAGCTTGTTGACCTAATTTATCAAAATCAAGACCTAAAGTAACATCTGCACCTAATTTTTTTCTTGCTGCATCGGCAGCTTTTTTTGATGCATTTTGAATTGTGAATCCTGCCAACACTAAATTTGTAACAATCAGAAAGACCGCCATCAAAATTAATGATGTTCCTATTCTTTTTTTCATACTGAGAATTGCGCGTTTTATAAAATTCATTTTTCCTAACCTCCTTGATAGTTGTTATTCTATATACACTATCTGGAGTTTATATGAAGATATTCAGTAGATTATCTAAAGATATTAGGTCTTATCTGGAGTGCATATGTAGTGATTTGTTAATATAGTCAAGAAAAGCTGGAACACAAATTAAAATATGTAATCGATTTTGAACATTGGTAAAGAGTCAATCCATTTAATGTGGAATGAGGACAAACGGAATAATAATAGGTATAAAATATTAGTCACCAACCAATTAACTTGAGGAAGGAATACAAACACGGGATAACTCCCTTTATTTATGACCCATACAGTACAAAATGAGATGCTATCGCTAGAAAAATTAGCCTCCTGCTTGGAATAACAATGTGGGCATTCTTTTTGCTTCATGACATTTACCACTTCTGATATATCTAGTACCCACACAAAAAGCACATATAAAAAACCACCGAAAGGTGGCTATATTTTTAAGCGGCACGTGTTTGATCCGTTAATTTCACGTTTTTTGTTAGTCTTTCACCATTTCGATAAACGGTTACTTTAATTGTATCCCCCAATTTTTTCTTTTCATATAAATATTTACGGAATTGAACGACATTTTCTATTTTTTGTTCATCCAATGCAATCACAACATCATACTGTTGTAATCCGCCTTTTTCTGCTGATGATTGACTTGAGATATTCCCCAACATGGCACCACTTGTTATCTCTTTTGGTAATTTTAATTGATTACGTGCAGAATCTGTTATTTTCTCAATATCCAATAACTGTACACCCATCATTGGGCGTTTAACTGTTCCCTCTTTTTCAAGAGACTCTAGGGTTGTTTTGGCTACATGAATTGGGATTGCAAATCCAATTCCTTCCACTGCTTGTTGTGCAATTTTACTAGAATTAATTCCAATGACTTCACCCTGTTCATTAAACAAAGCTCCTCCACTATTACCGGGATTAATAGCTGCATCTGTTTGAATGACCTGTGCTTGCCAATCCACTTGTTGATTTCCAAGTGTACTAACAGGTATTTCTCGTTCCTTGCTACTAATAATCCCCTTTGTTACACTACCTTCTAGCCCCAATGGATTCCCAATGGCTATTACCGTTTCCCCTGTACGAATTTTTTCTGAGTCTCCAAGTGTTGCGACTCTTTTTACATCTGCCCCGTCAATTTCTAATACCGCTAAATCTAATAATGGATCTGTCCCTACTACTTTAGCGGGAACCTTTTTACCATTATTCAATTTCACTTCTACTTTATTCGCACCGTCTATCACATGATTATTTGTAACAATGAAAGCTTTATTGCCGTTTTTTTTATATATGACCCCTGAACCCGAACCAGCTTCTTCTGATTGATTTTGCGTATTAAATGAACCTGCATTTTGTTTATAGTTAATGACACCCACGACAACTTCTTTTGCAGATTCAATCATATTTTGAGGATTGCTCACATCTTCTGGTTTGTAAGAGATCGGCGTAGCCTGATTTACTTCGTTATGCTTAGGAGATTGACCTGCACTTCCTTTGATTTCATTTATATAAGGAGTGGTCAATCCAATGGTAATTGCACCAATCACTGCACCAATTATTCCTGTGAAAAAATACCCTGTTTTTTTATAGGCTTTATTCCTATTGCTTTCTGTTTGATTTGTATCGTAGTGTCCCATTGTGAACATCCCTTTCTCCTTCAATTTACAATTGAATATTTTTGTCTTTATATTTGAAATACGATGTATGAATGTAACATTTAGAAATCACCATTTCAAAAAATAAAAATTTTACCTTTAGGCATGGTTTAGACATAAATCAACAGTTTTTTCGTAGAGGTAACATTATATTTGAATTTTTCTACGAATATATATAACGATATTCACACCCACTTCGGGCTTGTCTCTAAAAAAGAGCCTATTAGGCTCTCAACAAATAGAGTATTCAATGTACATAGTAGCATGCATGTTTATACAGGTGTTTTGCAAAAAACGGAAACAAGGGACAATAAACATCCATTAGCTTATTTATTCTTTTGTTATAAACTTAGATCCTAGCATTCTCGTGAGAATGGATGGTAATAGGTTTGTGTGTAAATAAGAAGGAAGGGATAAAATTTGATAGATTGTGTAAGTCGTCAACATCATGTATCATTCCTTTCTATTTGATACATGTAGCATACAAACTTAATCTGTATTCTATATGGAGTTAATCTAGATTTATAGTAAAGATTTTCAGTACCTCGTTATTGAATACAAAAAAAAGAATCAATTTGATCCTCTCTATTTTTGTTCACTAGACCTATATAGTTTTCTTTTATTTACACTTGTGTATTTATTTAAGCACGGCGCTAATTTTAATTTCTGTTTTTTCTCTTTTATGCGACTATTATTCGAATGAGGGGCCATCCACAGTTGTACATCTAATAAAGAAAGAATGATGTTTGATTCCAGTGACATCTTGATTACCTCCCTCTGTCTTGTTATGTATATAACCTATCTCATGCATCTGGAGCTGATTTGAAATACATGTAGTTTTCTTGTGAAGTTTTTATAGTGTTTCTAATACGTCTCCACATCAACTCCAGATTGGAAGGTTATAATGACTACAAGAGGTGATATTATGAAGAACTATCACATTCTGGTGGTAGAAGATGATCAAGAAATACAAGAATTAATCAAACAATTTTTAATGACACAACAGTATAAAGTTATAGTTGCATCAGATGGATTAGAGGGCATGAAACAATTTAATAAGCAGTCCTTCGATTTAATTCTACTAGATGTGATGATGCCAAACCTGAATGGATTTGAAGTTGCCAAAATGATTCGAAGTCAGTCAAATATACCAATTATTATGCTAACTGCGCTAGAAGAAGAACAAGATCAAATGAAAGGATTTGATCTTGGAATCGATGATTATATTACGAAACCTTTTTCTTTTCATGTTTTGATGAGACGAGTCGAAGCAGTACTGAGAAGAAGTAATAATCAAAATACGGATAATCATTTTGTATTTAGAGAACTACATGTCAATGGCGATGCATATAAAGTATATGTGAATAAAGTTGAAGTTCCCCTAACGACAAAAGAATTTGAAATTTTACAACTACTACTTCAAAACGAAAAAAAGGTACTCACAAGAGAAAATATTGTAGAAAAAATTTGGGGATATGAGTATGCCGGAGACACACGAATGATTGATACGCATATGAAAAACATACGAAAAAAATTAGATATACCCTATATTAAAACAGTAAAGGGCATTGGTTATAAAATCGATGAATAAGATTGTAAAAATCATGAAGATGAAGAGAATTACCTATAAACTCTTTATGACTACATCCCTCATTTTGTTAGCCTTTGCAACCTTAATTTATGTAACTTTATACTTCTTTCTCCCTAAATTTTATGAGAAATACAAAACAGATCAGCTTCAAACGGGAATCGAAGAAATAATTGATAAATCTAAATATCTTTCGCTTCAAAATGCAACACCACTTGTTGATGAATACGCACAAAAAAATAATGCAGTGATATATCTTCAAGATAATGAGGGAAGGATTATTTATTATCCTTTTCTTCAAAGTACTATTCAAGGGAGTACTATTCAAGAGGGTACTGTTCAGGGAGGTACTCCAGCAAAAGGTTTTGTTACAACAGTACCAATAAAGGGTTTGGCTCAATCTCGTAATTCATATGAGGCTACCAAGCCAATACAATTCCAAGATGTTAACTTAACGCTTGTGGTGTTCGCAACATTTCAACCAATCGATGAAGCTTCACAGGTCTTGGTACGTTTTCTACCCTATATTAGTATCATTGTACTGGTTATTGGTTTAGGAAGTGCTTATCTCTATTCAAGGTTTATTACTAAACCACTTATTTATATTAATAAAGGCGCACAAAAGATGGCAAATTTGGATTTTTCTGAAAAAATAGAGGTTCGTTCTATGGATGAATTAGGGGAATTGTCCAATAGCTTGAATGATATGTCCATAAATTTACAACAAGCAATTTTTGATTTACAAAAAGCGAATCAGCAATTAAAAAGTGATATTGAAAAAGAAAGAGAAATAGAAACAAAGCGAAGGGAATTCTTTGCTATTGTAGCACATGAATTAAAAACTCCTCTTACTGTTATGAAAGGATACTTAGAAGGGATGATATATAATATCGGCCCTTATCAAAATCGTGACCAATATTTAAAGAAAAATTATCAAATAATTGAAAGTCTGGAACAACTGGTTCGCGAAATTTTAAGCATGTCAAAATTAGAACAACATACCTTTAAACTTCAAGTGGAAGAAGTAAATCTTTCGAAATCAATAGATACAATCACAAAAAACCTCGAATTTTTTGCTTCTCAAAAAGGCATTCAAATAATAAAAGAAGTCGATTCTGACATTTTTGTTTATACGGATTATGTTCTTTTAGAAAAAGCTTGTAAAAACATCATTCATAATGCGATTATGTATTCACCGTATAACGAAAAAGTCTATATAAAGTTAACAAAGGATTCTAAACAAAACAACATCCAAATGCGAGTTATCAATACAGGTGTCAAAATAAAAGAAGAAGATATACAACATATTTTCAAACCATTTTATCGAATCGAAAAGTCAAGAAATCGAAATACGGGAGGGAGTGGCTTAGGGTTATATATTGTAAAACAAATTTTTGAATCCCTTTTTATCACGTATTCTATAAATAATACCAAACAAGGCATAGCATTTTTAGTTACCATTCCATTATCCAGCAAATAAACAACAAAAGAGTCTCCATCTCATCCTTAGAAGTGAAATGGAGATTCTCCTTTTTTTTAAAAGCTTCAAATCATAGATTCTTTTTTCATTTCTATTGTCTTTAAAGACAACCTGTATTCAAAAGTTTACTTTAAAAGGTTCTGTTGCAAAGTTTTGAAGACTAAGCTAAACTTTTGCAACATAGAGTTAGGAGAATCATACATGAGATATTTTAAAGGAGAGCAATTTAAACAAGATATTATTTTGGTAGCCATTGGCTATTACTGTCGTTTGTTTTAGGGGTACGGCAACGATTCTTTCTTTTGTTGCCACTTACAAGTGATTAAATCAAGAAGGTCAAAGGAAATTGGAACAAACATAGTTTAATCTTGGTATATTTTTCAACATACTAAAAGTGCATATCTAACCAAATTTAGTGATAGAGTATGCACCTTAAATTTTTTGTTTATCTTTTTTATGAATACATTTTTGTACATATGCGTTTTAAATAATGATGTCTAATAATAAGGAAATAAATCATTTGCATACAAATAAAGATTACTAATACAACAATTGAGCTTTGTAGAACAGACATTTCCTTACTTACTGTTTGTCCTAATTGATGAAACGTTAGAAACGCAAAACTGCTATGAACCATAGCCACTACAATCGGTAAGAAAAATAGTAATATCATTTGTCTTGTTACGATTTGTTTTAACTCACTTTGGCTTAATCCTAATTTTGAAATCATTTGATATTGCTCTTGATCTCGTTCTAAATCAGTAAATAGACGAAAATATAAAAAGCTTAGCGTAAATACAAAAAATACAATTCCCACCATTACACTTGAAATAGAAAGTAATCCGTTTTGTTGTTTCAATTCAATCCATTTTAAATATAAAGATGAAAAGGCATAATAATCCTCTTGATTCGTACCAATAAACTTCATAAGGTTTGTAGAAATCCCACTTGTTTCAGACCAATTTTTAACGATAAAACCGTATATAGTGTAATCTCTGAGTGGGCCTTCTTGTTGATTATTTAACATCTTATTGTAAACAGCATCGGAGATAATATAAGGTTTTTCAAATGTATTTGCTAATTCTGGGATAAGGATTGCTTTTTGAACAAAAAGTGATTCTTCTAGTTCACTATATTTTAATTCAAAAGGCTTTAAATATACTACAGTATTTTGGTTTTTCTTTGATATTATTCTGATACTTTCATTCTCATTTGTTAATTTCTCTACTTTATATCCTAATGTTTTAGCGTATTCATTATACGTAGAAAGGTTAATGAACGGCACTCCGTTTATCCTTTTAAATTCTGTTGCTACAAGTTTATAAGAAAGTCCAGATTCTTTTAACTGTTTTTTTATCTCTTCAATATGCTTTTTTTCTTGTGTGTTCCCCTTATCGGATTTATAGGTAAATGCATATGGAGTCTCATGTTTTGCCAATTCAGGATTTGCGATAGCCGTACAAACTCCAATTGCTGTAAAAGAAACTGCAGAAATAATTGTGACGATAAAGAACGTTCTCGCATTATCTTTGATTCGATACGTTAATTCTGAAATAACAAGAAGATTGGTTTTTTTAAAGAATGTTGTTTCTCTATTTTTTAAAGCGGATAACACATACACACACAATTGAGTAAAGAAAAGGTAGGTTCCAAATACAACTAATACGACACCTACTCCTACGAGTAGGAATAATGAATTTAAACTCATATAATCGGCCGCGGCGATACTGTGGTGAATGCAGGAGTAACCCGCTCCAAATAAAATAATGACCAACACGGAGATCCAAACAGACGCTATTGGCTCAGGTTTTGGTTTTTCCTCTGATTTTATGAGTTCTACAAGCTCATTCATTTTCACCATTTTTGATGTGAATAACGAAATGAGTAGAAATAAAATAAAAAAGGACATTGCTGTTACTACCATTGCCTTTAATGGAAAGTAAAATGCTAACGTTTTCTCTACTCCTAATAAAGACCCACTAACTAGTAAAAATAATTTAGAAAAAACCATCCCAAGTCCGATGCCTACTACTATAGAAGGGATTCCAATCAACATATTTTCGAAAAAAATTAATCGATGAAGCTGTTGATGAGACATTCCATGTAACATTAATAATCCAAACTCTTTTTTTCTATTTTTTAAAAATGCACTAACAGAATAGAAAATAAATAAGAAAGAAAAGACAAAGATTAAGTAATACGATAAATGAAATCCTATTTTTCCAAATGTACTCATGATGGTACTTACATGAGTCAGTTCGCCTTGTAGGTTCGGATGAAAGACAAGTAATCCATAAGTGAAAAAAATCAATACCGCAAATATACTACTAAAAAAATGGCCAAGATATATTCGTTGATTCCGTAAAACATTATTCATTGCAAGCTGTCTAAAATTCATGTTTATTCCCCCCTAACATAGAAAGACTATCCATAATGTTTTTATAAAATAATGGACGATCATCATTGTAGCAAACTTCATTGTATAGCTGTCCATCTTTAATAAAAATAATGCGGTCACAGTAACTTGCAGCAACTGGATCGTGCGTTACTAACATCATTGTAGCCTTTTCTTCTTTATTTAATAGTGTTAATATCTCCATAACGTCTTGAGAGGCTTTAGAATCTAAGTTTCCTGTTGGCTCATCCGCCAGGACCAATTTAGGAGAGTGAATGAGTGCACGGGCAATCGCTGTTCGTTGTGCTTGGCCTCCTGATATTTCATAAGTTCGTTTGTTTAAGATTTCGTTGATTGCTAACTTCTCCGATATTGATTCTATTCGTTTATTTATTCTCTTCACATCCATGCCATCTAATACGAGTGGAAGAACCATATTTTCTTTTACTGTTAAAGTATGCAACAGATTAAAGGATTGAAAGACGAATCCTAATTCCTGTCTGCGAAATAAGGCCAAATCATTGGGTGAGAGTTGATACGGATTTTTATTATGAATGAATACACTGCCTGATGTTGGCGAGTCAATAGTAGAAATCATATTCAATAATGTTGTTTTCCCACTACCCTAAGGGCCCATAATCCCAACAAACTCCCCCTCTGTACTTGTTAAATTAATATTTGAAAGTGCCGTATGTGAAACCTTCCCTTTGTATTCTTTACTAAGATCTTTTACTTTTACTTTTACTAATTTCATATGAGAAATTCCCTCCAAATGTACACACTAAGAATGAGATTTGATAAAAGATGCCCCTTATCTCCTAAATCGTTTCCGTACCCTTGCACGCACTTTACAAATAAAGACGAAGTCTTCAAACAGACTCCGCCTTTTCGATTTATCATGAATTACAGCCAGTACTAGTAGCCTCTTCATAATATTTCTTAAAAAACTTTGCAACAGAACCAAATTTACGTTATTTCCTTGCAGAAATAGGCTGAGACCAGATCTCTTCGTCATTATCATTTAAATGTACTTTAAAAACATATATAGGTTGAGAGAAACCTTTTGTATCAGTGTAGTAATCCATATTATATTTTGTAATGAATAATGTATCACCTGCTTTGAAAGATCCTATAGGATCAAATTCTCCTTGTTTCAGTTTTTGAAATGCTTCCTTTGGAGAAAGAATTTCAACATCTCGAACATGTGATTTTTTTGTACCGTAATATTTGTAAACAGGCATTTTTTCCCCTTCGTCTTGTAACTCTATTGATGTTTTTATAGTAACTTGAGACATATCAGTTTTTGTAATGGGATCAATAGGCATATTTCCAAATTCCTTCATTTGATACGAAATCATTATTCCGAGTGCGACGAAACTTACTGTAATGGGAAGGTATAAATATTTGATTATTTTTGTATCTGTTTCATTTTTTTTCAAAAATATAAGAACTATGTTTAACACAGAATATCCTAGCATCATGCCTAAAGTATTATGAAGTAAATCGGCTAGCTCCATACTTCCTCGTTGCAGTGTAAATTCAAGAATTTCAATCAATAAACTTGCTATAATTGAGATTATTAACATCCATTTTGTTTTTTGAAAAACCTTACTAAATAAAGGTAATAAAATTCCTAACGGAAAAAGCATACCTATATTCACAATGATATGGAAAAAGGAAGAAAATGAAAATATATTCCATGCTTTTTTATAAACACTAAGTACATCAAAGTCAATTATTCTTGCAAAGGCCATATCATCTGAACGACCAAATGAAGTAGCTGATAATGCAAGGGAATAGTATCCTGTTATTAAAACAAACAATATAATTTGTTGTACAGTTAGTTTTTTTTCTCTTTTACATACCTTTTTGTATACTACAAAATAACTAAAAACAAATAAAAGTAGTAACAATAATGTGAGTAGTATCGTAGGAATCGCATAACTAGCGATTAGACTGAAAATAATGTTCATTTTACACCTCTGTTTTTATGAATATAATTTTGTATATATGCATTTTATATAGTGATTACTAATACAACAATCGAGCTTTGAATCACAGACATTTTCCTATTTATTCTTTGCCCTAATTCGTGCAAAGTTAGAAATGCAAAATTGCTGTGGATCATACCACTACAATCCGTAAGAAAAATAGAATCATCATTTATCTTGTCACATTTGATGGTCTAGTTTTGAATTTCCTTATTTAAACTTGGTCAAATGTTTCAAGCACTAAAATAACTTGATATCACACCACAGATTTTTTCATGAATGTATCTGTTATTCATTGTAGTAGTAAGATTATTTTTCTCATATTGAATTACCTTACATTTTTCTTACACGCTCGTAATATTTCTGAAAATACAGTTTATAAACCTCGCAGCAATGACTCTTTTTTGGGGGATATAGCAAAGAGAGTTTTTTATATGTACATCACTATACCGAACTAGATTTCGGTATTTTTTTGCAATTTATTATGTTTTCTTTACCAAACACGTATAAAAATCAATATCATGAACGTAAACTGCTGGGCAAAAATTTACTTTTGTTTTTATTGAAACATCAAGTTCTTCCTCATATTAAAGTGGTACAATTTTATTACTTAGATTGTCTATTAAATGTGTTCCTAAAATTAGATGTTCAATTTAGATATAATAAATCCCGTTTGAAATCTAATCTTATGTATTATAAAAATATGAAAGGACTTTTTATTTTGAAAAGGATGCAAAAGAAAGGTGAGTATTTAAGAGGTACAAGCTTAATCCTTTTACAGGTAAAACATTGCAAGTGAGATTGAAGAAGGAATAACTCAAATACTAGCTTATCAATCATATAAACATCTTACATGTGCTTTAACCTATAAAATTTTAGCTGCAGAAGGATTGTTACCCCAAGTTCTCTTTACTTACATCAGTATGAAAAACCTAGGAAAAACCATATATTCTTGAAAGAGGTTGAAAATTTATGTTCATATTAAGGAAGTTCTTTAACATTACACATTACAAAAAGATTGTACCTGTCGTATTACTTTCATGCGCGACACTGATAGGCTGTTCTAATAGTAATACGCAATCAGAATCAACTAAACAAACAAATCGAACCAATCAAGTTAAGCAAGAAAATATAGGTAATCATGCTTTTGCTAAACTTGAAAAAGAATATAACGCTAAGCTTGGTATTTACGCACTGGACACAAGTACGAATCAAACTGTTGCTTACCATGCAGATGATCGTTTTGCATTTGCCTCTACATCTAAATCATTAGCAGTGGGAGCTCTTTTACGTCAGAATTCAATAGAAGCTCTTGATGAAAGAATTACGTATACACGTGAAGACCTATCTAATTATAATCCAATTACTGAAAAGCATGTGGATACAGGAATGACGTTAAAAGAACTTGCAGATGCTTCTGTTCGATATAGTGACAGTACGGCACATAATTTAATTCTTAAAAAGTTAGGTGGTCCATCCGCATTTGAAAAAATCTTGAGGGAAATGGGTGATACTGTTACTAACTCCGAGCGATTTGAACCTGAATTAAATGAAGTAAATCCAGGAGAAACACATGATACGAGTACACCAAAAGCAACCGCTAAGACGCTTGAATCTTTTACATTAGGAACTGTACTACCATCTGAGAAACGTGAACTGTTAGTAGATTGGATGAAGAGAAATACGACTGGGGATAAATTAATTCGTGCGGGTGTACCAAAAGGATGGGAAGTAGCTGATAAAACAGGTGCAGGATCTTATGGAACAAGGAATGATATCGCAATTATTTGGCCACCAAATAAAAAGCCGATTGTTCTTTCCATCCTTTCTAATCATGATAAAGAAGATGCAGAATACGATGATACACTTATTGCAGACGCTACTAAAATCGTGTTAGAAACTCTAAAGGTTACGAATAAATAAAAATAGGTTAAAAGTTTTCCATTTTAGTCACGTGTATTCTCTGTTAACAGACAAATGCATGCTACTCAAGTCAACTACTCCCACTGAGATGAAGCGTTTCAGTGGGGGCTTGAGTTAGAACTCTAGGTCTTTTCTTCTATCGCTAGACAGTTTGACGCTCTAGAATTCATGCCACCGTAAGGTAACACCCCAAGTATGTTTTTGGTTGGTACTAGCAACGAACTATCGCTTTCCCACTTGCACCACCCTTTCAAAAAAGAGCAATTCTTCCTTGTGGAAGAAGCCACCACTCAGATGAATCCGACGTGTACTACAAGCCTCGACAAGTCGAATACACATGGATGGTTGAAGTACCCACTAAGCTATGCGCGAAGTAACAGCCTTACGTTTGTGCACTTCTAATAGAATCGGCGTTTTCACTTTAAGATTTTCATCTGATACAGTAAGATCAATTACTTCTTGTAATAGACTTTTTACTGTATCTATTTTTATCTTATTTGTTTTTTCTAATATCTTGTACTTCTATTGTTTGATCGTTATGACTGGTACTTGCTCGGTGTCAGAAATTTTACTGTAACCATAATAGAGTAGAAAAAATAATAAAATAATTGTCCAAATAAATATAAACACTTTATAATCATACTTCATATGAAAAACCTCATTTTCCCTATATAAGTGAATGTACATACACCTTATAAATTCAATTACATAAATTATTGGATGTTTTAGTTGTAAAAAATCATTAAAAATTAGAAATCGTTATTCATAAACATATCCAAGAAATCTTCAAAAAAATATCATCTAAGCATTTTAACATTTCATAAAAATGCACAGATGATATTTTTACGTTTAGCTAAGTAATGCTTTTTATGTAATAAATCTTTATCTCTATTTCACCTTAATGTTTATATGTACAAGAGTCTGTGTAGCAACTAGGCTGTACTTTAAATATGTACTAATTTGTGTGTGTGGGAAAGGAAGCACATGTTATTTAAAGTTGTTACTTTAAACCCCTTAATTAGTTGGTAGTCTTCTTCATTCAGACAGAAAGGAAATTTAAAGTGTGCACGTATTTTCAACTCAGGCTCTTTACTACACACACTCCTATCCACATAAAAACATCTATAGCTTTTTGTAACAATACAGAAATTAAAGGAAATAAAAATGAAACAATTTTAATGTTGAGTAACATTTTTGTAACACAAATGTAACATAAATCATTTAATCATACAATACTTTTTTAACTAATTATCAACAAAGTTCTATTAATATCGCTCAAGTTTAATAATGTTCCCATAGACTATTACAATTAGAGTTGCTTGTGTTTTATCGTTTTCCGACAGAAGACTCCTTCCTCAAAAATGTGA